>JBDKTH010000821.1:0-9420 GCA_039680305.1 Thermoguttaceae bacterium
CGCCACGGTCCGAGCTCACGCTGCCCGACGGCCGCCGCTTCTACATCGCCAAGGTGCTCACCGCCCCGCAGGGAGGCGACGTGTTGTTGGCCGCGATCGGCGGCTCTTCCATGAGCCAGCCCTACCCCGTGACCTACGAGCCCGACGGTTCGCTGACGCTAAAGATGCCCGAGAAGAAATAGCTGTCTCAGCAACGAGAAGCTCAGTTCGCCATTCTGCATTCATCATTCTGCATTTCCTTCTCACATCTTCATCAACCCGTGGTCGATGGCGAAACGGACCAACTCGGCGCGGCTGGCTAGATCGAGCTTGGTCATGATGTGGGCGCGATGGGTCTCGACGGTTCGTTCGGAGATCGCCAGTTTCTGGGAGATTTCCACGTTGGTATGGCCCGTGGCCAACAGGGCGCAGACCTCTTGTTCGCGAGGCGTGAGCGCGCCGGCCTTGCTTTGACTTTGGTCCCTGCGACGCGAGCGGCGTCCGAGATAGGCGTTGATCACCGACCCGGCCAGAGCCGGATCCACATACTGCTCCTTTCGGTAGGCCGCACGGATCGCTTGAATCACATCGGTGCCCGTCGACTTCTTGAGCACGAACGCCCGCACCCCCAGCGTCAGAAGCTGCTGGACGTAATACTCATCGTCGTGCATCGTGAGCACCACAATCCCCAGATCCGGCCACTGGCGAAGCGCGGTTTCAGCGACCTTCGTGCCCGGCAGCCCGGGCATGGAAATGTCGAGAATCAGCACGTCGATACCCCCCCGTTCGATGGCCGCAAGGGTCTCCGTGCCACTGCCGGTCTCGGCGACGACTTCCAGGTCGGGTTCCTGGCTCAAGAGGGCCCTCAGGCCACTGCGAAACACGACGTGATCATCGGCGATCAGGAGACGAATCGACATGACTGCTGCTCACGCAACGGGACTCGGGCATCAAAGCCAACCCTACAGGGCAGGTAACCACCCGGAACCTGTGTCATGCGTGGTTCCCAATCAGCCCAGACATCTCGCCCCCACCGCTTCTGACCCGGGTTCTTGGCGGGCAGCCTTCCCAAGAGGCATTTATAATTATATTTATCAGCCAAAAATGCCATTCGTCAAGCAACCCCTCCGGTGCAGGAGTCACGGGCCTTCCCGCGAAAACCGTTTCAGCTCCCCGACGCGGCATTCTGAAGCCTTACGCCCCGCCTGCGGAAGGTGGATTGCCCGGAGTGGACACCCGGAAAAACCACACGGCCAGTGCCCGCGAAAAAAAACTAGAAATTGGGCCAGCCAATCAGGTAGACTCATGCCTGAAGGCCTGGGAGCCTTCGACCTTTTGATCTTTGACAATCCGACCAGACACGATGACTGCCCCCAGTCTCCATGGGTCCGTACTTTTGGAGCGAGGTTCTGGGCAATCCCGTTCACCACGCGAGGGGATCCTTTTCGCATTGGAAGATGGATCGTTTGCAACATAGCTCCGCAGAGGCAACGACTTACGTCGAGCCGTCTGGATCTAAGTCCTTGTTGGGCCATCATTTATTGATTTTCGAAAAGGCCAACTTTTTTGGCCATACGCGAAGTCGCCGTGCACGAGAGAATAATCGCTCTACCTGTGAGGGGTTCGAAACAAGGGATGTCCGCATCAGAGAGGGGACCACAAGCGGCTCGCCGCTGGCAAGAAGTGTGGACCTGGGAGACGAGAGGTGGGCCTTGCCCGAAGTGGCGATGGCGAGTCCGTGGTTGGCGGCCTGACACGCGACGATGCTCGCTCGTCCACGCGTCCAACCGAATTGAGGTTCGCGGCTGATTTTACAAGGCGACCCCTGTCATAAATCTGCCTAAGTTCGGATACAATAGTATTTTTGGGGACCAGAGGTTCTCTATGTCCAATGGGGCAACACGATCCTGTCGATGGACAACTCGTGTGTCCCTTTTCTCGCCCTGCCTATGAAATCCACCTTCATCAACAACCTGCGATTCAAGACGGCCCTCGTCTTCTTGCTCGTCTCGCTGGTGCCGCTGGGGATCGTCAGTGTATTTGCCGTGCGCACCTCGCACCGGGCGATCGCCAGCATCGTCGCCAACCAGTTGGAAAACCTGGCGGCCCAGAAGCAGGATCTGTTGGAGCGTTGGATCACCGAGCGGAATGCCGACCTGCGGGTCGTCGCGGGCTCAGCAGCGGTCGAGAGCCTGGACCACAAACAGATCGCCCCGTATCTCAAGCTCGTACAGGACCAATACAAGGCCTACAAGCGGTTTGTCGTGACAGCCACCGATGGCCGGGTGGTCTATGGCAGCGACTCGGACGAGGCAACCAACGTACGGAGCGAGGCCTGGTATCAACGGGTGAAGGAGGGAAAGCCCTCGATGTCCGAAGTCCGCCTGGAGGAAGGCGGCCAGGATTCCGTGTTCTTGCTAGCCGTGCCGATCCTCGACACCGAGGGGCGGCCCAAGGGTGGAGTCTGCGCGACGGTCGACACGCGGGCGATTGTCGCCCGGGTGTTGAGGGTGGCCCTGGGGCAGACGGGCGAATGCTACCTCGTCGACAAGAAGGGGACCTTCTTGGCCCACAAGCAGCCCCATCGGATCCTCAAGGAAAACATCGCTCGCTCGGGAAGCTTTGCGAAGATCTTTAGCGGCCAAGCGTCGGGACTGAGCTATCTCGACTACCGCGGGATTGCCGTACTCGGGGCCTCCCGGGCGGTCGCCGACACCGAGTGGTACGTCGTCGTGGAACAGGACTACGACGAGGCCTTCCTGAGCTACTACCATCTGGCGTGGAATATCGCCATCGTCTTTGGCGCCACGCTGATCGGTGCAATCGGACTGTCGTGGCTGTCGGCGTCGTACGTGACCGCGCCGATCCTCGCGTTGGGCGAAGCGGCGCACGCTCTGTCGCGAGGCGATTTCGACAACGTCCACCTGGACACGAGCACCAATCGCCGCGACGAGATCGGTGCCCTTTACACGGCCTTCGCCCACATGTCCGACCAGTTGCGCGAGCGCCAGGTAATGCTCGAAAAACGCATGGGACTGACCGAAGAAGAACTCCGTAAGACCGATGCCCGGCTCAAAAGCACCCTGGAGGCCGCGGCAAGGGCGGAGCACCTGGCCTCGCTGGGCCGGCTGGCGGCCGGCGTGGCCCACGAAATCCGCACCCCGCTCACCTCGCTGAAGCTCTTTTTGCAGTCGGTCCAGGACGACATCCAGGTCTCCCCAGAGCACTGCGAGGACTACCGGATCGGCATGCAGCAGGTCTCGCGGATCGAGACGACGATCAACCTCTTCCTGGATTTTGCCCGGCCGCAGAAACCGGTCCTGGCCGCGGTCGACTTTCGCAAGCTGATCGAGGAGGCGATGGTGGTAGTCCGCCCCCGTGCCAACCAGCAGGAAATCCAGGTCGACGTGTCGCTTGCCCGAGACATGCCCGCGGTGGAGGGCGATCTCCGGCAGCTCAGCGAGGTGCTGGTCAATCTGATGGTTAACGCGTTGGAGGAGATGCCCAACGGAGGACAGCTGACAATTGCGGTGGATGAGGAAACGATCGTGACCAACGTGGCGAGACGCGTGGGCGTGCGGATCGATGTGGCCGACACCGGCCCGGGCATCAACGACGAAGACCTCCAGCGTCTGTTCGAGCCCTTTTTCACGACCAAGGCCTCGGGCTCCGGCCTGGGGCTGGCAATCGCCCATGGGATCATCGAACGCCACGGAGGCTCGCTCACGGTGGCCACGGAACTGGGCGTGGGGACGACTTTTTCCATTCATCTTCCGGCGATGAAAGCGTAGGTTATGCCCAAGATTCTCGTAGTGGACAACGATGAAGGCCTCGTGCACTTCCTGACCCGGTTGCTGGTCAAGCAGGGGTATGAGGTGACTTCGGCGAACGATGGGACGACGGCCCTGGAACGGGTCGCGGCCGAGGCGTTCGACCTGATCCTCATGGACTACAAGATGCCGGGCCTCAACGGCCTGGAGACGCTGGCCGAAATGAAGCGATCCCAGGTCAAGACGCCGGTGATCGTGATGACCGCCTTCGGCACCACGGAGACAGCGATCGAGGCGATGCGTCTGGGGGCCTACGACTACCTGCTCAAGCCCTTCGACACCGAGGAGTTGCGACGGATCGCAGCCGATGCGTTGGAGGTCAACCGCCTGATGAAGGAAGTGGTGAGCCTGCCTCACACCAACCCCGTCAAGCGGGTTCCGCCCGCCGACCATCGGGGGGCGCGGATCATCGGCACCCACCGCAAGATGCAGGAGGTGTTCAAGCTCATCGGCCAAGTGGCGGAAAAGGACGTCACCGTGTTGATCACTGGCCAGAGCGGCACGGGCAAGGAACTGGTCGCCCGGGCGATCTATCACCACAGCCACCGCAAGAACCAGCCCTTCATGGCGGTCAACTGTGCCGCCATTCCGGAGACGCTGTTCGAGAGCGAACTGTTCGGCTACGAACGAGGAGCCTTCACCGGCGCCGATCGTACTTATCTGGGCAAGTTTGAACGATGCCACGGCGGCACGCTCTTCTTTGACGAGATCGGCGACATGTCGCTGGGCACGCAAGCCAAGCTGCTCCGCGTCCTCCAGGAAGGCGAGTTTGAACGCCTGGGAAGCACCGAAACCATCAAAACCGATGTGCGAATCCTGGCAGCCACGAACAAGACCCTCCCAAAGGAGGTCGACGAGGGGCGGTTCCGTCAGGACCTCTACTATCGCCTGAAGATCATCTCCATCGAACTGCCGCCCCTCCGCGATCGCCGCGACGACATCTCAGCGCTGGTCGATTATTTTGTCGGACGGTTCTCCGAAGAGTATGCCAAGCCAATCCGCTATGTGGCCGACGCGACGACCCGCCGACTTCAGGCCTACGGCTGGCCGGGGAATGTCCGCGAGTTGGAGAACTGCTTGCGACGGGCGGTGCTGGTCTGCAAGGGGGACGTGCTATTGGCCGAGCACCTCCAGTTCGAGACCGACCCAGAAAAGTCGTTCCAGGCCGCGTCGCGTGAGGAGTTGCTCCAGAGCCTGAAACAGCGGATCGACGAATTGGTGGCCGAACTGCTCAATCTGCCCGGTCAGACACCTCACGCGAATCTGATCGACCTCGTCGAAGAGGCCTTGATCCGCCGGGCGTTGGAGCATTGCGGCCAGAACCAGGTCCGAACGGCCAAACTGCTGGGGATCAGCCGCAACACGCTGCGGCATCGTATCCAGAAATACGATCTCGGCCTGCCGGGCGAGTGAGCGGCCGAGCTGTTGCTCTGGCACCAGGGCAGTGCAAGAATTGAACAGCGGCAGTTAACTGTTTCCTGTCACACGGGTTAGGGATATTCCCTACGAGTCGGCCGGTCTCGTCTCCGGTGATCTGCCACCAAACGCGAGCTGCTCCTTCGGTTTGGTGCGGAGCGAATCTTTTCGGCCTATCTCATTGGCCTTCAACGTGTTCTAACGCGATCTCCGCCTCTGCAGGGCAACTGGCATCATTGTTGCTTATTCTGCCGGCCAACTTGGTCGAGGAGGATGCATCGTGAGTTGCGGCATTTGCGCACGCTGCAAGAAACGCAAGGGGTGCCGGTTCCGACAGCCGGGCACCTGGGTCGAAGAGTGTGACCGGTTTGTCGCAGCCGTTGGCAACCCACTGGGCAATGCGCCCGGGCGGAATTCGGCTGCACAAGGCAACAATCTGAGCCCCACCTCGCAATCCGGCTCGGGCCGGTCGCGTGCCAACGGCTGAGCACCGGCTTTTGAATCGGAGCCCCGGCGATTTCGCCAGGGGCGTCGGTTTGGAGACGGTCCATCCGCCAACGTCAAAGGAGTCGCCCATGTCCAAAGGCTTTCGCTTGCCCCAGGATGACCGCTTGCATGGCGTGAGCCAATCGACCGGCGCGGAGAACCGGGCGTTGAAGAACGTTCGTTACGTGGTCGGTTCGGTCAATGAGGACGCCTTGAAGGTTTGGGCGGAGTTGTGGGAGCAGCTTCACGACGGCGTGACGCCGGATGGGATGGTCTTGCCGCAGATGCAGCAAGGCTTCACCCCGGCCTGCGGCTGGGCCGAGTTCCTCGAAAAGTTCTGGCTCCTGAAGCATTATCTCGACTACGTTCATCGCTTCTGCCGCGAGCCCAACGACTAGAAACAACGGGTTCAGGGTTCAGACCTTGCTGCCGGGCCGAGGAGGCTCCGAGAGCAGATGTCTGAATCCGCGCCCTTAAGACGCCGATCGTCCAATCCTGAACCCCGAATCCCTTCCTTAACCTCTGAGCTTCACGAAAGGATCCCTCATGCACCAGACCTCGACTGACACCACTCCGACGAATGCCTCGGAAGCCGTGCGCGCGTTCATGGAACGCGTCGTGGCCAAGAACCACGGCGAATTGGAATTCCACCAGGCCGTCTGGGAAGTCGTAGAGTCGGTGATGCCGACCGTCCTGGCCAATCCGGCTTATCGCAAGGCGAGAATCCTCGAGCGGATGGTCGAGCCCGAACGGGTCATCATGTTCCGCGTTCCGTGGGTCGACGACCACGGCGACGTGCAGGTCAACCGCGGTTTCCGCATCGAGATGAACAGCGCGATCGGCCCCTACAAGGGCGGCCTGCGGTTCCATCCCTCGGTGAACCTCGGTTTGCTGAAGTTCCTGGCCTTCGAGCAGACCTTCAAGAACAGCCTCACGACGCTCCCCATGGGCGGTGCCAAGGGTGGCTCCGATTTCGACCCCAAGGGGAAGAGCGACGGCGAGGTGATGCGGTTCTGCCAGTCGTTCATGAGCGAGTTGTGGCGCCACATCGGCCCCGACACCGACGTGCCTGCCGGCGACATCGGCGTGGGCGGCCGGGAAATCGGCTTCATGTTCGGGCAGTACAAGAAGCTGGCCAACCGCTTCTGCGGCGTGTTGACCGGCAAGGGCCTGGAGTACGGCGGCTCGAAGATCCGCCCCGAGGCCACCGGCTACGGCTGCGTCTACTTCGCCCAAGAGATGCTCGCCACGCGCGGCGACAGCTTCAAGGGGAAGACGGCCGCGGTCTCCGGCTCCGGCAACGTGGCCCAGTACACCATCCAGAAGCTCCAGCAGCTCGGCGCTAAGGTCGTGACGATGTCCGACTCCAACGGCACGATCGTCGACATGGACGGTATCGATGAAGAGAAGCTCGCCTGGGTCATCCAGCTCAAGGAAGTCCGCCGCGGGCGGATCCGCGAGTACGCCGACCACTTCAAGGGGGCCAAGTACCTCGACGGGCAGAAGCCGTGGGGCGTCCCCTGCCAGGCGGCCTTCCCCAGCGCCACGCAGAACGAGATCAACGAGGACGATGCCAAGACGCTGGTCAAGAACGGCTGCTTCTGCGTCGCCGAAGGCGCCAACATGCCGACCGTCCCCGAGGGGATCGACGTCTTCACCAAGGCGAAGATTCTCTACGCCCCGGGCAAGGCGTCCAACGCCGGTGGCGTGGGCGTCTCCGGGCTGGAAATGACCCAGAACGCCGGCTGCATGCGGCGCGGCCGGGACGAGGTCGATTCGCAGCTCCACACGATCATGCGGTCGATCCATGCCAATTGCGTCCAGTACGGGCGTGATGGCGACGGCTACGTGAACTACGTCAAGGGCGCCAACGTCGCCGGTTTCGTCAAGGTGGCCAACGCCATGCTGGCCCAGGGCGTCGTCTGATCCTCGGACACGTCTCCTCTTTCACACAAAGCCGCGGCCCGCGGGCCGCGGCTTTGCTGTTTCTTGTTACCTCCAATGCAGACCGCCGGCCTCGTCAGAGCCCAAGCACGCGGGTCATCTGGGCGGAGACGTCGGCCAGTTGCTGACGAGTGCCGCCGCGGACCTCGGCGGTGGCCCAACTGCGGAAGTTGATCTTGGCGAGTTCCTCGCGGACCCGTTTCCAGTCGATGTCGCCTTCGCCGATCGGGAAGTCGAAGGCTTTGATCATCCCTTCCTTCATGGCCACTTTCAGGCTGTATTCCTTGATGTGGATCTTGCCGATCCGGTGGCCGAGGACCTCGATCCACTGCTGCGGCCAGCCCCAGCGCATGACGTTGCCCACATCGAAGTAGGCCTTCACGTAGGGGCTATCGAGTTCGTCGATGTAGCGAGCCATCGAGAGCGGCTCGATGAGGAACGTGGCCCAGACGTTTTCGATCAGGATCGAGATGCGTTTCTTCTCGGCCAATGGGATCGCCGCCCGGATCGCTTCCTGGGTGCGGCGATAGTGTTCCATGAACGGGGCGTTGGCATCGGCGCGCACGACGTGCAGGACCGAGTCGGCGCCGTAGATCGCGGCGTCGTCGATCGCCGCTTGGATATCCGGATAGCCGCCGCTGGTCACGCCGTGGATCGGGATGCCCAGTTTCTCGCTGGCCGCGGCCAGCGCCTTGGGTTCCGCGTAGCGGCTCGACATCTCGATCCCCTCGAAGCCCACCTCCTTGGCGAGCCGGAGCTTGTCTTCCAGCGACAGGTCTTTGGGGAGCATGGTCCACCCGACCGCCTTGCGGATGCGTTGGCCAGACTCTTGGGCGGCCGGCGCTTGGCCGCAGGCCAGGGAGGGCAGAGCCGTTGCTGTCAAAAGAAGCCCGCTGGCCTGGACAAAACGGCGTCGTGTGATCGGTGATGGCATGGGTCAGTCCTCGGTCAAACCAATAGGTGGGAAACAGGATCGCCCTTCAGTATGGCTAACGGATCGGCCATGTCAACTAGACGCTGGTGCCGGTCAGCGGCGACGATTGTCTTCGCAACCCGGCTGGACCCTGCGGAACATCTGCCGGTACAATCAGGCAGCGTGGAACCCGAGGGGACGAAGAGAAGTCGATGCTTGAGACGGTCGTATCGCTGCTGGGGCGTCTGGTGGTCGTGCTCGTGAGCACGGCGGCCGCGTGGCTCTGCTTCTTGGGGCTCCGCGACATGCTGCGGAGACAGGCCGCGGTGGACCGGAGCGGGGAGGCGGTCGACAAGCAGTCCGATCCCCGGCGATTCTGGTCGCAAGCATTGGCCATCGCCGCGGCCATGGTCGTCTTTGCCTGGTTGGCGATCGCCACGGTGATCAGTCTGTTTCGCGGTGGGTAAGCTCGCGTGGCTAAGGCCAATCCGCCGCAGGCCATGGAACAGTGGCATCTGTAGTCTCCTGATACTTCTCTCCTGACCCTTCAACACCGGGTTGGCTGTCTCGGAGGCCCGCGGGCACTCGCGTGGAGGGCGGCGGCGACCGCTAGTTTCCCCCCGTGCGCGGTGCGTTTTGTTTTGTGTGCGAGGCGACTTCGCGTATGGCCAAAAAAGTTGAGCTTTTCGAAAATCGCTAACTCGAGAAGAAGCAACAACTTCCGACGCGAGGGCGCGACGTAAGTTGGGGGCTCCGATGAGGGATGTCGCAAAGCGGGCTCTTCCGCCGGGGAAAGACTTGTAGGGCGGGCCGAGCGGACCACGGGGAACAGGGGTGAATCGGCGAGGGCGG
>JBDKTH010000844.1:0-3239 GCA_039680305.1 Thermoguttaceae bacterium
TGGCCTGACTGTCCCAATGCCAACCGAATCAAAACATTCTGTGAAGGGTGTGAGTTCAAGGTGTTCGGGGATTTGAATACGATCCAGGTTGAAAACTGGCTGGTTGAACGGCGCCAAAAGCCCGACTTTGGAATCCAGACCGCCAACTACTACACCAAGGCCATCAAGCAGTTCGCCCGGTGGATGGTTCGCAACAAGCATGCCCCCGAGAATCCCGTTGCACATCTCACCGAATTGAATGCTGACGTCGATGTGCGAGTTGAACGACGGGCCATCTCCCCAGACGGCTTTGACCGCCTGGTTAAGGCGACCTCTGAAGGCAAGCCGTTTCGTGGCCTCACCGGTCAAGATCGGATGATGCTATACCTTACGGCGGCCAATGCGGGGCTGTGAACCGGAGAACTGGCCAGCCTGACAGCCGCCAGTTTCGATCTGGCCGGCAATCCGCCCACGGTGACCGTGGGGGCCAGCGACTGGAAGCACCGGGAGCGTGACCAGATCCCGTTGCGGCCCGATCTGGCAGCCATGCTGGAAGAGTGGATGAACGGCCGAACGGGACAACTCTGGCCGGGGACCTGGCACGAGGGGGCGGCAGAAATGCTCTACCACGACTTGGCAGCAGCACGAGCGGCATGGATTAAAGAGGCTGAGAAGAACCCGGAAGAGCAGAAGGCACGAGAAAACTTAGACTTCCTCTGTAAGCGAGATGCCAGCGGCCGACGATTCGACTTCCACTCTCTAAGGGGGCAGTTCGTCACGAGTCTTGCGAGGGCCGGGGTTCATCCCCGAACCGCCCAAAAACTGGCCCGTCACAAAACGCTGACTCTCACAATGGAGAACTACACCCACGCCGATCTAAGCGATATGGCAGGGGCTTTGAGCGCTTTGCCGCCCCTGAACCACTGGCCCAAAAACTGGCCCACGGAGGCCGACATTGAGGGGCAAAACACGTCATCAACTGTCATAGTGGTAGGTTTGGGGTTGAGTACCCAAAAAACACAAAACCCCTTATGTGATAAGGGGTTAGTCGCTATTCTTCAACCAATGTCATCGACTGTCATAGCACGCCCGGCAGGATTCGAACCTGCAACCAGCGGATTAGAAATCCGCTGCTCTATCCCTTGAGCTACGGGCGCGAAGGTGCTGCAAGATAAAGACTTAGAGACAGGCCCGTTCCGCCATGATTGGGGGGCTGAAGGTCTTCACTGCCATTCCCTCATTTAGCGGGGATACGATTGGGAAGCTAGCACCGCAGCCTTCGGCACTCGTTGGAAGGGATTGTCTCTAGGACTAAGCCTACCAAAACCATCGCCAGCAACAAGCCCGGTGCAGAAGACCGGGGAGATAGCGACGAGAGCCTTTTTGAAGAAGAAGCCGCAGGGCACGCGGCTCACGCGGACAGGGGCCGATTCCTGCCCCCCTCGGTCGGTTATGGCGAACCGGGGAGGGATCACCCGCTGCCGGAGAGCCAAACCGACCGGTTCACGAATGGCAAGGAAAGGCCAAGACGCTCAGACGGCCGCCGTTTCGTGTTGCTGCTTGAAGCTTTCGATAAACTCCTCGATCGGCATCGCGGTCATCGTGAGGATCCTGACGCCGCCTCGCGACGACAATTCGGCCGAGACACGGGCGATCGTCTGGTTGTCCGGCGCTTCCACGACGTTCACGAAATCATAGGGTCCCAGCACGGCATACTGAGCGAGCACCCGTACGCCAAGGCCCTCTAGTTCACGATCGACCTCGTGAATCCGCTCCGCATTCCTCCGGATTGTCTTCGCTCCCTCATCCGTCAGATTGGTTAAGAGAATGTAGGTAGCCATAGACACCTTCCTCCTTTGTGTGAGAGCCGGAGAAGTGCGTTGGCGTTCAACTCCGGCTCCTCATCCTGACAGGGAACCTTCGACTCTGTTTGTAGTCTACGCAGCACCGTTGCCAAAACGTATTCCCCAGAAGACGCATTCGTCGGGAGAGGCCAACAGGTCCATGAGGCAACCCACGAATACCCTCGACGTTGGGTGTGCCCCGCCGGTACAATGGAAGCCGACGTCCGGGGAGGGCGTGGGGCTGTCTTTTCGAGGCGGATCTCGGCCGCATGCTGTCCCGGTCGGTTGGACGCTGGACTTCCCCCATGGCTGTCGGAGGACGAGGTGCATCATGCGAACGAGATTCGTCGCGATTCTGCTTGTGCTCGGCGTCACGAGACTATTCGAGGCGGCTCCGTCCTTGCAGGGCGCCGAGCCTTCCAAGGCGCCGGCGGCCCGCGTGGCGGTCGATCCCCGGGTAGAACTGCTCAGCCTGATCTTTCGTCTGGCCGGCAATCCCGAGTACAGCCAAGCCCGCGTCGAGAGCTATGCGAAAGACGTGGACGAGCATTTTGCGCCGTTCCGAGAGCACGCGGTAATCAAGCACGCACAGAAGCTTCGCCGGACCCGGGGCGTCAGTTTTGACGCATGCATGAGCATGGCGGTCCATTTGACGGACGTGGAAACGCTCCAGGAAAAGGCGCCGTTCGATGCGCGACCCGAGGGGCTTGACTCTCGTTGGCCCCTCGACGAGACGCGGGTGTTTCTCGCCGAGGCGCGGCAGTTCGTCAAGGAGAGCCGTTTTCAGGAATTCTTCGCCGCCCATCAGACGCTCTATCGCACGGCCGAAGAACGGATGCAGGCCCTTCTGGACAAGGAGGCGCATCTGGAATGGTTCGACGAGTTCTTTGGTGTCCGGCCCAAGGCCAGTTTTACGGTGGCCCTCGGGATGCTCAATGGCGGTAGCTGCTACGGCCCGCATTGCCGATTAGCGAACGGCAAGGAAGAACTCTACTGCATCCTCGGCATATGGAAGACCGATGACAAAGGCCTGCCGGTCTTCGACGCGAGCATGTTGGAAACGATCATCCACGAGTTCTGCCATTCCTACGCCAACCGGATCGTGGACGAGCATCAGGCCGAGCTAAAGGCGGCGGGCGAGGTGCTCTTTCCCCGCGTTGCCGCAGCGATGCGCCGTCAGGCATACGGCAATTGGCTGACGATGATGCGTGAATCGCTGGTTCGAGCGTGCACGATTCGTTACATGGCCCACTACCACGGACCGGCCGCCGGCCTGTTGGCATGCGCGGAGCACCGGCAACGGCAGTTCCTTTGGATCGGCAACCTTGCCGAGCAATTGAAGCAGTACGAAGCTCACCGCGACCAGTACCCGACCCTCGATTGCTTCTTCCCCCAGATTCTGGCCGTCTTCAACGA
>JBDKTH010000444.1:0-2335 GCA_039680305.1 Thermoguttaceae bacterium
AGCGTCGCCCGAGCCGACGGCCGAGCCCGTCGAGTTGCCGCCGGCCGATCCGGCGCTGCTGGAGTCGCTTATGCGATGGCGTCGCGAGGCGGCCATCGAAGCCAGTCTGCCGCCCCACTACATCTTCTCAAAAAGCACGCTGGAGGACTTGGCTCGGCGTCGGCCCGCCTCGGAGGAAGGACTCCTTGCCGTCAAAGGGATCGGTCCAGCCAAACTGGAACGCTACGGCGACGCGCTGTTGCGGATTCTGGCGGGAAACGCCGATGGGGAGGTCCCTCAGGGGCAGGTGGCCAAACCTGGCACCAGGGTCGATCCCGACGTCAATCACGACTTCGACGCGGCGGCCGATCTCTTCCCTGCAGAAGACGAGTGGAGCGAAGGAAGCTTTGAGGAGGCCGAGGCCCCTGCCACGGCCTCGGCCTCGGACGATGCTCATCCCGTCGCAGACGCCGCTGCCTGGGAAGCCGAGGAACGTGAGGAGGCGGCCGCCGCCACGGTTCGGCCCGACTGCTATTGGACGTGGCGGCTCCTCTCCAAAGGTTTTTCGGTGGAGGAATGTGTGGCAATTCGGGGGATCCAGCGGGAGGTCGTCCTGGACCATGCCCTGCGAGCGATCGATGAGGGCCTGCCCATCCGAGCCGACTGGTGCCTCTCAGAAGAGGTAATGGCTGTCCTGAATGCAGTGGTTGATCCGCACGATTCACCCCGGATTGGCCCGCTACTACCCCAGCTGCCTGCCGGCACGCTTTACGAAGAAGTCCAGCTCTATCTGAAGTGCCGCCAGCAGGGCTCCGGCCAGTAATCCCGGTCGAAAACCACCCAGCGATACGGTACAATACCGTAGTGGCCGAAAAGGCTTATGACACCAGCTTTTCAGTCCATCACCGCTAGAAAGAAGTGACCTCGATGGAGAATCGACCTGCTGGGGCTCCCCCCTCCTCAGGAAATACGCCGCCGCGTCCCCGAATGAACACGCAGACGCTGTGGCTTTTGCTCGTCTTGATTTTGATCATCGGCTTTCTGTTCATGCAGAACGGCACGGCGCCGCGATCGGAGATCACCTACGGTCTGTTCCGACAAGAGCTGGACGCCGGTCGCATCGCCAAGGTCGAGGTGCGTGGCATGCGGGTCCAAGGGGATTTCACCACCCCGCCCCCCAAACCTGATGGCCCCAAAGGCAGCACCTATCAGAAACAATTCGTGACGACGCTCCCCCCCAACGCCCTCGACGACCAGCAGCTTGACTCGCTGTTGGTCAAGAAACTTGGGGCCAACTATTCGGCCGTCGAACCGTCGGACAATACGGGCATGATCATGGGGGTCTACCTGATGGTCACGGTCCTCTTGTTTGCCGGCGTGTGGTTCATGTTCCGGCGCACCCGGGATCAGGTCCTCGGGGGCGGAATCCTCTCGGGGTTCAGCAAGAGCCCGGCCAAACGGTACCAATCGGGGGATAAGCCGATCACGTTTGACGACGTGGCCGGACTGGAAGGGGTCAAGCACGAGCTGCAGGAGATCGTCGAGTTTCTCAAGGACCCGGCCAAGTTCCAGCGACTCGGCGGCCGGGTGCCCAAGGGCGTGCTGTTGATGGGCCCCCCGGGAACCGGCAAGACGCTCCTCGGCCGCGCCGTGGCCGGCGAGGCGGGCGTACCGTTCTTCTCGATCAGCGGCTCGGAGTTCATCCAGATGTTCGTCGGCGTCGGCGCCAGCCGCGTGCGCGACATGTTCCAAACGGCCAAGGAAAGCGCCCCCTCGATCCTGTTCGTCGACGAGATCGACGCCGTCGGACGCCATCGCGGCGCCGGCCTGGGCGGCGGACACGATGAACGGGAACAGACGCTCAATCAGATCCTCAGCGAGATGGACGGCTTCACTCAGACCGAGTCGGTCATCGTGATGGCCGCTACCAACCGGCCCGACGTGCTCGACCCGGCCCTGCTGCGGCCCGGGCGTTTTGACCGCCACATCACCGTCGACCGCCCCAACTACAAGGGACGGCTGGCGATCTTCAAGGTCCACTGCCGCAACGTGCCGCTGGCCGCCGACGTCGACCTGGAACGAATGGCGGCCGGCACGGTTGGCCTGACCGGCGCCGATATCCGCAACGTGGTCAACGAGGCCGCCCTCTGGGCGACCCGCGCCGGGAAAGACGCCGTAGACATGAGCGACTTCGAATACGCCCGCGACAAGATCCTCATGGGCGCCAAGCGCGAGGAAGTCCTCACCGGCATGGAGAAGTTGATGACCGCCTACCACGAGGCGGGCCACGTTTTGCTGGTCTGGCTGGTCAAGGGAGGCGAACGCGTCCATAAGGTGACTATCATCCCCCGTGGCC
>JBDKTH010000626.1:0-10026 GCA_039680305.1 Thermoguttaceae bacterium
CTCCGGCCTGCCGACCGACGACCCGGCCATCCGCCCGATCGTCGAACTGTTCGTCGCTCGCATCGACGAGCGGTTGGCGATGGGCCGTCAGGCGTTGCAGGCGGACGACTTCGACGGTCTCCTCCGGCTGGCTCGATGGTTCCGCGGCGCTGGTCCCGCCATGGGGTTCCCCATCTTTGGGACCGCCGCCGACTGCCTGGAATCGCTGGTGAAGACTCCCGCTCCCGAGGAAATCGGAAGCCTCCTCGACGAGTTGGCCGAAATGCGCAAGGCCATCCTGATCCCCGCTCCAGCGACGACGATCTGAACGTCCGATCGTGACTTTGGGGAGGGCTGCGACGCCCCCCCCCGCCCACGAAACGCTGAAGCGACCCCAAAGTGCGTTCGCCCAATGGCGTCCAGTCAAGGCGTAAGCTACTTATCCTCGGTGGTGGTTCGAGCCGCGGGAAGAGGGCAGCAAGGCCGGCGGGTCGAGTCACGTGTCTTCGCGTGGATGACGGGGCATATGACTCTTGATTGATGGAGGGAGAGATCTATGGCCTTGGCGTGGAAGAACCTGAAGCTGTCTCGAAAACTGGCCGTCGGCTTCGGCACGGTCGTGCTCCTCGGCGCGGTCGTCGGTGGCTGGGCCATTCTGGGGATCAATGGGATTGTCGGCGACGCCAGGCAGGCGATCGACGGCAACAAGCTTCGCGGCGAATTCGTGAAGATGGAGCTCGGCCATCTCAACTGGGCGCGGGAAGTCAACAGCTTCCTCACCGATCCGACCGCGCGCGAGCTGAACGTGCAGCTGGATCCCACCAAATGCGCGGTGGGCACCTGGTTGCATAGCGAAGGGCGAGCCCAGGCCGAAACGCTCGTCCCCCAGTTGAAAGAGCAGCTCCGCAATATCGAAAAGCCGCACGAGCTACTGCACCACTCGGCGAAGGAAATCGCCCGGGTGTTCAAGCGGGAGCATCCGGGCTTGAGCCAGGAACTGTCGACTCACCAGGCCGACGTCCTGGCCTGGGCCAACCAGTCGTGCCAGGCGCTGGCCAACGAGTCGAGCGGCCTCTATTCGTTCCAAGGGCAGGTGAGCCAGGCGTGCAGCCAGGCGGCCTCGATCCTGGAGGCCTTTGACAAGGATCAGAGCCTCGGCAACACCGACACCCGCAAGAAACTGGCCAAGCAGGCGATCGCCGCGATGCGCTACGGGCCGGGCAACCGGGATTACGTGTGGATCAACGACACCGAGTACCACATGGTCCTCCATCCGGTCAAACCGGAGACCGAGGGCAAGTATATGGCCGACTACACGGATCCCAACGGCAAGAAGATCTTCCATGCCTTTGTGAACGTCGGCAAGGAAAAGGGCGAAGGCTATGTGGCCTACTGCTGGCCCAAGGAGGGAAGCGACAAGCCCGTGCCGAAGATCGCCTTCGTGAAGCTCTACAAGCCGTGGAACTGGGTCGTCGGCGCCGGCGTGTATCTCGACGAGAAGGACCCAATCCTTCTGGCCCGAGCGGCCGATTTCGCCGATGGCAAGCCGTTCCATCTCGGCGTGGAACTGGATCCCAAGAAGACGCCCTTCGGCCGCTGGATGGACGACCCCAAGACCCAACAGCTGGCCGCCGGGTTCCCCGAGTTCAAAACGGCGTTGGACGCCTGCCGCCGGCCGCACGCCCGGCTGTTCGAACTGGCCGCTCAGATCGAACAGCTCGTCAATGCGACCAAGGTGGACGAAGCCACCAGACTCTACAAGACCGAGGTCCAGAAGAACCTGACCGAGGTCCGCAAGTGCTTCGACGCGATGGCCTTGGCCGAGCAGAAGCTCAAGGACGGGGCGATGAAGGCCAATGAGATCTACGCCACGCAGACCGTCCCGCAGTTGACCGAGATCCGTCGGGTCTTTACCGGTCTGGGACAAACCCTCGACGAGAACCTGGTGACCGACCAGCGAATGCTCGACGGCGCCAGCCGTACACGGAACATAATCCTTCTGTTGAGCCTGGCCGCTACCGCGATCTCGATCGTCTTAGCGCTGGTCCTGGGCCGCGGATTGCTCGGCCCGATCCGGAAGTGCATGACAAGCTTGATAGCCCTGGCCAAGCAGGACTTCAGCCAGAAGTGCGACGTCACCAGCCAGGACGAATTGGGGCAGATGGCCACGGCGATCAACGAGTCGATCGACTCGACCAAGCAAGCCTTTGATTCGATCAAGGAAGCGGCGGAGCGTGAGAAGCAGATGCAAGCCCAGCGGGCCGAAGAGGAACGCTGCCGTGCGGAGGAGGAACGCCGTCGGCAAGAGGAAGAGGCGGCCCGCGAGCGGGCCCGCCTCGATGAGGAACGCCAACGCCAGGAAGCCGAGGCCGCACGGGAACGTCAGCGGGCCGAGGCCGATCGCAAGGCGTCGGAGGAGTTGCGCCGCAAGGTGAACCACCTGCTGGAGATCGTCGATGCGGCCGCCCAGGGCGACCTGACGCGCGAAGTGAAGGTCGAGGGCGACCAGGCCGTCGACGAATTGGCCGCCGGCATCCGCAAAATGCTCGCCGACCTGTCGGGCGTGATCGGCCAGGTCACCGAGAGCTCCGCGCAGTTCGCCGAGGGCTCGCGGGTGATCGCCGAGGGCTCGCAATCACTGGCCCAGGGGGCTCAGACGCAGACCGCCAGCGTCGAAGAAATGCAGGCGTCGATCGAAGCCCTGGCCCGCTCGATCGACGCCGTCAAGCAGAACGCCGCCGACGCCAACAACGTCGCCCGGCAGACCAACCAGTTGGCCGAGAAGGGCGGCCAGGCGGTCCAACGCTCGGTCGAGGCCATGGAACTGATCCGCACCAGTTCGCAGCAGATCAGTGAGATCATCCAGGTGATCTCCGAGATCGCCAGCCAGACGAACCTCCTGGCCTTGAACGCGGCCATCGAGGCCGCCCGGGCCGGCGAACACGGCATGGGCTTCGCCGTCGTGGCCGACGAAGTGCGCAAGCTGGCCGAACGTTCGAACCAGGCCGCCGGCGAAATCTCCAAGCTGATCCAGGAATCGACCCACCGTGTCCAGGAAGGCGCCGATTTGAGCGTCGAGACGGGCGATTCCCTCAAGCAGATCATCGAGGGGGTGGAAGCCACGGCCGCCAAGATCGCCCAGATCGCCGAGGCCACGGCCGAGCAGGCCGCCAATGCCCAAGAAGTCTCCCGGGCGATTCAGAGCGTGGCTCAAGTCACTGAGCAGAACGCCGCCGGCAGCGAAGAGATGGCGTCGTCGAGTGAAGAACTCGGCGCCCAAGCCGGCACGCTCCGCGATATCGTGATCCGTTTCAAGACGGCGAACGCGAAATAGCCCGTCGTCGGCGTAGAAATCCGAAATCGGGGACAGCCCCAAAAGCACGAAATCTCGATGGTCCTACCCTGGCGGTTTGGATCATTCGAGATTTCGGCTTTCTTGGAGCTTGCTTCCGATTTCGCGATTCGGACGGCGGCCTCTTTCGGCTCCGCGACCTCGTTCCAATAGGGCTCGTATACAACCGTCCGCGATGGTGCTATGATCGGGGGCAGCGAGTAGTGCTCTGACTTCAAAAGCTCCACAATCTCGGGAGGACGCCATGAAGTGCTGCTTGGTCCAGGCCCTGGCGATGTTCGTTGCGTTGGTCGGAACGGCGGTCGCCGCGCCGCCGCTCGATCACGTCGATGTCTTTGTTTCGGGGAAGGACGGCTACGCCGGCTATCGAATCCCGGCCATTGAAACCGCGCCGGACGGCTCGCTGCTGGCCTTTGCCGAGGCCCGCAAATACAACCTCCACGACCCAGGCGGCCCGAAGCAGGATATCGACCTGGTGATGAAGCGGAGCACGGATGGCGGACGGACCTGGTCGGCGATGAAACTCATCGAGGACCCGGGCGAATTCTGGTCGGCGGCCAATCCGGCCACAGTGGTCGATCGCCAGACAGGCCGGGTGTGGCTCCTCTATCTCCGTTCCAAGCCGGGCTGCGGCAGTGCCACCTCGCGTCCCGGCACGGATGACCTGCAGACGCTCGCCCGAACGAGCCAAGACAACGGCCAGACCTGGTCGGAGCCGATCGACCTGACGGCCGTGGCCCGCGACATGAACGATCCGAAGTGGCGGTGCACGGTGATCGGCCCCGGCGGGGCGATCCAGGATCGTCAGGGCCGGCTGATTGCCGCGGCGTGGAAGTTTGAACCGTTCAACGCCTTTGCCATCTTCAGCGAGGACCACGGCCGCACCTGGCAGCGCGGGGCGCTGGTGCCGGGGCAAGGGGGCGACGAGGACCAGATCGTCGAACTGGCCGACGGCCGACTCCTGCTCGACATCCGCCAAGAGACCGGCCCCCGGCGGTTCCTGGCCACGTCGAGCGACGGCGGACGGACCTGGTCCGAGCGCCGCCCGGGCGAGGCGGTTTCGCCGGTCTGCTGTGCGATCGAACGCTACACCCGCAAAGCGGCCGGCGACGACCGCGACCGGATCGTCTGGAGCGGCCCCAAGAAGGCCAATCGTTCCCAGCTTGTGATTCGCACCAGCGATGACGAAGGCCAGACGTTCACCAACGAGCGGATGATCTACGAAGGCCCGGCCGCGTACTCCGACCTGGCGATCCTCAAGGACAAGTCGGTTGGCGTCCTCTGGGAACGCGGCACGAAACGGGGCTACGAGTTCATCACCTTCACCCGCCTGCCCCGCGACTTCCTTGAGTCGACCGGGGCGAAGTAAGCGGTTCGACTTCGAGTCTGCTCCCAGAGCGTTCCCTCCCCCTCCGGGAGAGGGCTAGGGTGAGGGGAATTGCCGTGGACTCGGCTATCGAAAGTTCCCCTCACCCCGACCCTCCCCTGGAGGGGGGGAGTATTGAAACAGACTCTCTGAGCCGGGGCGTGTCGCCCCCTCTACGCCCGAAACCGCCGCTCGCGCATGCGGAAGAAGCGGCGGAGGCTGGTCTGGTAGTCTTCGTCGGTGCGAAGCGATAGCTCGTCAATGGCGAGCCGTTTCAACTCCGTGGAGAGTCCCTCCGATTTCGCCATTGCCTGGGCCTGGAACAGGGCGCGGACCTGGGGATGGCGAGTGTCCACTTCCACCACCTCGCCGGTCTCGGCGTCGACAAGAGAAAGAAACCCCACGTCGAGCATGCTGTGTTCCCGCGGATCGGTCACGTGGACGGCGATCAGATCGTGCCGGCGGCGGGCCACGGCCAAAGCCCGCGGGGCGGGCGGGGCCAGAAAATCACTGATCAAGAACGCCACGGCCCGACGCTTCTGCACCCGGCCCAAGAAGTCCAAGGCCCCCGCCAGGTTCGTCTCGCGGGCCACGGGCCGCACGGCGACCAGTTGGCGCACCAGGTGCAGCACATTGGCCTTGCCCTTGCGCGGCGGCAGGTAGTCGATCACCTCGTCGCAGAAGGTGAGCATGCCGACTTTGTCGTTGTTCTTCAGGGCCGAGAACATCAGCATCGCCGCCACCTCGACGACCATGTCGAGTTTCGACCGCTCGACCGAGCCAAAGGCCCCGGAGGCCGAGATGTCGACCAGAAACAGCACGGTCAGCTCGCGTTCTTCGGCGAACCGCTTGATGTGCGGCGTGCCGGAGCGGGCGGTGACGTTCCAGTCGATGCTCCGCACGTCATCCCCCGGCTGATATTCGCGGACCTCGTCGAACTCCATGCCCCGGCCGCGAAATACGCTCTTGTACTGCCCGGCCAACAGATCGTTGACCGTGCGGTTGGCCACAATCTGGATCCGTCGGACCCGCTTGAGGATGTCGGTAACGGTTTGTTCAGGCATGGATGGGACTAGGATAGAGGGACTGGCGAAACTGGAGGTCGAACTCGCAGGTTATCACAGCGGAAAATCTTGGCCAAGGTCATCTGGCCCCACGTCCTTCGAGCCCGTTTGCTCTTGCAGCCAGGCCAAGTAGCTCGGGCTTCCGGCGACAACCGGCACGGCAAGGATCTCGGGCACTTCGTAGGGGTGGATGCGACAGATCGCCTCTTCCAACTGCGGGTAGAGATCCTGCCGGCTTTTGATCAGGCAGAGCCATTCCTCGCTAGTCTCGATCGCGTCCTGCCACCGATAGGTGCTCGTGATCGGCCCGAGAACCTGGACACAGGCCGCCAGACGCTCCTCGACCAGCGTCACGGCGATCTGCTGAGCCTCCTCTTTACGTGCGGTAGTAGTGAAGACTTGGATAGGATTTGTCATTGGCATCTCCCACTTCGGACCCGTCCAGAAATAACTTGGAGAATTGACCTACCAATGAAGCAACTGCCGTGAGAAACTGCGGGAAGGCGGTAAGAGGTGTGGCGGCAGTTGCTTCATTGACGAATGATGAAGTCTCCGGAAAACTGCGAAAGAAACCCATGAGCCCCCCCGCTAGAAAGAGAGAATCCGCCGTTGGTCATGGATTGTCCAGCGATAGGGACTCGGCGGATTCTCTCTTTCCAGTAGGTCAATTCTCCAAGTTATTTCTGGACGGGTCCTTCTTGAGCGACAATGGGCCAATCCGAACGACCGTCGCGTCGGCCAATCGGCCTTGGAGTCCGGCCAGATCGTGAGGATAATTGTAACGTTTGCCGGAATCCGAGGAATGTACCGCCCCCATGAGTCCTGCTCCTTCTCCCGCCCCCCGTGGTTTTCTCGAGCGTCTGACCAGCGCCCTTCAACGCCGGGCTCGCCACGCCTGGTCCCGCCTGACCGGCGATAACGCCCCGCTACCGATTAGCGTAGCCCTCGACTGGCTACTTGAGCAAGACACCGGACATGGGCTCCCCGCCCGATTGGGGGAATCCAAGGGGTGTCCGGGAATGACGGGAGCGTGTCTTGGGACGGTGTTGAACTATGGGGGACGCGAGACGGCCCATCGCTGGGCCCAGTGGCTCCTGACGGTCCAGCGGCCCGACGGCGCGTTCGCGGACCCGGCAGACGACCGGTCCTTCGAACGCACGGCTTGGGCGGTCCACGGGCTGCGGGCCGTGGCCAACGACGTGCCCGAGGCCGAAGCGGCGATTGCGCGGGCATGTGAACACCTCTGTGCGCGGCTGGATGCGGAAGTGTTGCGTGAGCCGTCTGACGACGAGGACGAAGACGAATCGCCGGCTTGCCTCCCCCACGTCATCCCGCTTCTCGAAGCAGGCCGTCATTGGGCCAACGCCGATTGGGTGATGACGGCGCTCGGCACAGCCGACTATTGTGCCGCCCCGGGAAAGGCTCAGGGCTTCTATCCATTTGCCAGCTGGATGGAGCTAGTCCTCCAACGCGACGGAATCGACGCGGCCCGCCGGGAGATGGAACCGATCCTTGCATGTCAGAAGCCGGACGGCTCCGTGCGAAACGAGTTCGGCGGCTCTCCCGTCTTCGGTTTTGAATCCGCCTACCTGGCCGTCTTCTGGTATCACCTTGGCTGGGCCGAGCATGCCGACCGCACGTTGGCCTATCTGGAGCAACGCGTGAGTACGGGCGGGAAATTTGAACTCGATGGATCCTGGTTCGCTGCCGCCCACGGACCGCAGGAGTCGCCGCTAGCCGCCAAGTTCTACCTCGACGCGGCGATGCTCCGCGTCCAAGCGGCCTTCGACGCCACCTGGCAAGACTTTCCCGACGCGATCGATCCGGCCGATGGTCGGATGCAAGCCGTCGGCCGCTGGCTCGCCTCGCTCCCCGAGGATGCTCGCGTGGCCGACGTCGGCTGTGGTCGCGGCCGGTTTTTACGCAGCCTCCGGGCCGAGTTTCCCCAGTCGCAATTGACCGGGATCGACATTTCCTCGGCCATGCTGGCCTGCTTGCCCGAGGACATCGCGGCCCGCGAAGGCAGCTTGCTGCGGATCCCGGCCGCCGATGGCGAGTTCGACGGGGCGCTGGCCGTCGAATCGTTGGAGCATGCCTTGCTGCCCGAGCGAGCGGTCGCCGAACTGTGCCGCGTGGTGCGTCCCGGCGGCCGCGTGCTGATCATCGACAAGAATCTCGCCAAGCAGCCGCTCTCCGAGTACGATCCCTGGGAACGCTGGTTCACGCCCGAGGAACTCCGCGGCTGGCTGTCGCGTGCTTGTGACGCCGTGACCGTCCGCCCCGTCTCCCACCTCGAAGGCCGGCCCGGCCACGATCTCTTCCTCG
The DNA here is from genome assembly GCA_039680305.1 of Thermoguttaceae bacterium. GTDB lineage: Bacteria > Planctomycetota > Planctomycetia > Pirellulales > Thermoguttaceae > JBDKTH01. Next base: position 8,087 of record JBDKTH010000626.1, read on the forward strand.
CCGCCGAAGGCGTGCGCCGCGGGTAGCGTCGGGTGGCACTCGGCAGGCCTCTGCGCCCGAGAATTCTGATCTTGGCAGCTGAGATCGAATTTGCTAGGGTCCCCCCTTGCTGTGTGAGCACCAGATCGAGGCATTTTGGACCGCCAGAGAAGAAAGGGGCCTCATGCGTGCATGGAACGGGCGATTCGTGGTTGCGATGGGCATCCTCGCGTGCGTCGGCACGTCTCTTGTCGCGCAAGAGAAGGTGCCCGTGAAATCGGACCCGAAGAAAGCGGCCGTTTCCTCTCCCGCCCCCGCCTCGGGGCTCTCGGAAGCAGTAGAGGCCTTCAATGCCCAGGACTTCAGTCGCGCCTTGAAGTTGCTGCAGGCGGCCTACCAGGCCGACCCCACCCTGCCGCCGCCAAGGATCGTCATGGTTGAGTGGTTCTCTCAGGCTCGCTTGCCCGGCGCTATTCACGTCTCGCTGGAGGCAGCTGCGGAGGAGACCCCCAACGATCCGGAAGCCTACATTCTCCTCGCCGAAGCGGCGCTCAACGAAGGCCGTTTGGCAGAGGCGGCCCTGCTGTTGGGACATGGCAAACAACTGGTCGATCGTTATTCCAGCAATGCCGATCGCAAGACGACGCTGGAGAACCGCGTTCTGAGCGATAAGGCAACGCTTGCCGAAAAGCGTCGCAAATGGGAAGAGATGAAACAGTGCCTGCTGGCCCTGGAATCGCGGCTCCCCAAGTCGGTCCAGGTCCAGCAGCGTTTGGGCATCGCCCATTTTCAATTGAAGGAAGACGAGGAGGCCCGGCGACGGCTCGAAAAGGCCGGAGCGTTGGACGCGACCGCGCTGCCGGCATCGGCCATGATGGCGCAGCTGTACCAGTTGCGCGGCGATACGGCCCGCGTCCGCACAGAAATCGCCGCCGCGTTGAAAGCCAAACCGAAGGATACGGCCACCCTCCTCATCGCGGCACAGCTCCAGTTGAAGAACGGGGAGTTCGACGAAGCGGAAAGAAACGCCGACAAGCTGCTGGCCGTAGACGCCGAGAATCCGGCCATCTTGAAACTCCAGGGAACGATCGCCCTGTTCTGCAATGCACCGAAGAAGGCCGAGGAGCATTTCCAAAAGGTCGTCGTGCAGTCGCCCAACGATTTCGAAGCCAGTGATGGCCTCGCCCTTGCGCTGAGCGACCAGGAAGACAAGCCCGACGCGTTGCGCCGCGCCGTCGAGTATGCCCGGGCCAACCTGCAACGGAACCCCAACAACCCCCAAGCGGTCGCCACGATGGGGTGGTGCCTGTTCCGCGTCGGCCAGATTGATGCCGCCGCAAACCTCCTGGATCGTCTCGCCGCCACCGGCGACATCAGTGCCAATGCCGCCTACTACTTGGCGCGAGTCTCGCTCCAAAAGGGGAAGACGCCCCAGGCCGTGTCCCTGCTCCAAGCGGCCCTGAAGACGACCCCCAACTTCACCAAACGGGACGAGGCCCAGGCGCTCCTTGGCCAGTTGAAGTAGTCTCGATCTCGTCGACCATCCGCCGAGAAACCGAGCTAGCCGAGGATCTCGCCCATATGCTCGGTGGCCCAGTTGGCCGCATCGAACAGCCATTCCAGGAGGTCGGCTTCCCAGTCACGCTGTTCCGCCGAGTCGGCTGTAATCCTGGACTGCTCGGGAATCCACTGGGCCGAGGAGCCTTGCTGGGCGGCGATCTGCTGGAATCGACTCCTCACCGCATCCCCAAGCCGTTCGGCACCCCTGCCGGTCACAGGGCTCCAGTGCTCGGGAGACCATATCCCCAAATCAGACTGCTTGCCCCAGATTGGACCGCGAGACACGGTGATTGTTGCCATGGCCTGCCCTTGGAATTGACAACGTATGTGAGAAGAGACCGCAATATACCGCGTGTGGGCGGGGGAGTCCAGTAGGGTGCCGGATTCCACTTGATTACCGG
>JBDKTH010000740.1:0-1861 GCA_039680305.1 Thermoguttaceae bacterium
TCTCGCTCGGCGAGGGTCTTCTTCACCCACCGCCACATCGGAAGGAACGCGGCCAGATGGACCGGCCCATGGTCGTATCCCTGCAGTTCATACAGGGTGACGTTCTTGTGTCCCACCAGCTTGAGCAATCGCATGAAGTAAGCGTTTTCCTCGTAACGGCCGAGCATTTCCAGCTCGCGATCACCGGTGACCAGGAGGATCGGCGGGGCATCCGCGCGAAGATGGTTCAGGGGCGCGTACTGGTCGATCACGGGATGGGTGTCGGCGATTCCCTGCTCCTTGCGCACGGTCATGTGGGTAATCGCGTGTCCGCTGAGTGCGGCCAGACCGGCAATCCGATTGGCGTCGATGCCGTACTCGCCAAGCCAGCGTTTATCGAGCCCGATCATGCTGGTCAAATACGCGCCGGCCGACCCGCCCGCGACGAACACCTTATCCGGATCGCCCCCGAACTGCTTGATGTTCCGAAAGGTCCAGGCCACGCCCGCGGCCACATCCTGGATATACGCCGGGCAGGTGACCTTGGGATGGAGCCGATAGCCGAGCGACACGACGGCAATCTCTTGATTCTTCAACTGCGGGTAGATCTCCCGAGTGCCTCCGTAGAGACCGCCCCCATGGATCCAGACCAGCGTGGCAAAGCCCGGTCTGTTCTCGGGATAGTAGACGTCCAGACGGCACATCTCGCGTTGGTACGGCGTGACCTCGGCCTCTTGCTGCGGCAGGAAGAAGACATCCGTCTTCAATCCATACCGGATCTCGCCCCCTTGGCCGGCCTTCTCCTCACACCGGCCGCTGGAGCAGACCAACACCGCCGCGCAGAACACCAGGAACCATCGCAACATCAGAGTCATCCTCCACCCTACCGCTTCTTGATCACAGTTAACGTATACGGCCTGTCCGGCTTCTGGTTGACACTGCCGGGGAATACGCGATCGAAGTTGGCGGCGACCAGATCCCGGCCGCGTGCGACCACTTCGCTCGGGCCGTCCAGCAGGCCGGCCGAGCCGTCGCTATCGCCGTTCTGGGCGACCAGTTCCACGCGGCCCTCCAGGGTCACAGCTCGAATCGCGTTGGCCAGGATGTCGGCCACGTAGATCCGCTTCGTCCGCCGGTCAAAGAAGATTCCATCGGCCGACTTCATCGCCCCGCGGGCGGTCAACACGTCCTGACAAGCGACCTTGCCCGAGGCGTCCAAGACGATCTTCTCGATCAGCCCGTCGCCGCAGTTGGCCACATACAGGTTGCCCTGGTCGTCGAAATCGATCCCGTCGGCGCCGACGGGGATGTCCTTGCTGGCCGTCTTCAGCGTGGCCACCAGGTGCGGATCGCTCGGCCCCGACTCGATCCTGGCGTTCTGCTCGTCGAGCCGGAAGCGGTAGACGGTGCTAATCACTGTGCCGTCGTCGGCCTTTCCCCGCGCCGAGTCGGTCACGTAGACAAAGCCGTCGCGGATCGCCACGCCGTTGGCCACGTTCAGCCCGAGGGCCACGACCTCCACCGCACTGGGCTTGCCGTCAACCACGCGGATTCGCAGGAGACGGGCGTTGTTGGCCGTCTCATCCATGCACTGGCAGTCGGCCACGTAGAGGTCGCCCGAGGGGGCCTCGCGAACGCCCATCGGATAGACCCGGCCGGTCTCCGGATGCAGCGGCAGCGGGCAGAACAACGAGACCGTGTCATCCGGCGAGATTTGCATGAGCACGCCGGGCGACGTCGGATCGGTAAAGTTCGGCACCGACAAGATCAGTCGCCCATCGGCCAGCACGGCCATCGCATCGGGCGTGTTGCAGGTGTCGGGCAGCCCGATCGCACGGCGGACATTCGTGCGCCGGACCTCTTCCACGACGAACTGCATGGC
>JBDKTH010001152.1:0-2778 GCA_039680305.1 Thermoguttaceae bacterium
CAAGGAAATGCGTTGGATCGTTGTCGCTTCGCCAGGCCTCAGAACTCGCCGACCGGATTGCCGTCATCGCGAGCCCCAAGACGCTGGATGGTCGTCAGGTTGATGGTGCTGCTGATGAAGCGGACCGACGCATCGCCCAGCGCCGCGTTGACGCCGCCCGGGTGCATGCTGCGAGGCGGAATGATCCCGTACGACCAGTCATGGGCTCCGCCCGGGCAGCAGTTGCCGCCGGCGCTGGGATACTCCCAGTTGGGCGGCGCCGCGGCGTTGAACAACGACTGCCCTTGGGCGTACCAGGCCCACAACGTCCCGTTGTTGCTCAGTTCGCTGCCCGACGATTTCGCGGCTTGACCAATCGCCGCCAGCTCGGCCTGAGTGGGAAAGAACTTGTTGGCCACCGAGCCATAGATGCCGTCGCCCGGATAGAAGACGTCGAAGGGGTAAACGCACGAACCGACCTTGCCATCGCCCGAGAGGATCTCCGACGCCAACAGCGTGTTGGACAGCCCGTCGGTGATGTCGGCCATGTTGTGTTCCGTGTGATTGTCGATCATCCCGTTGAAACGCGCCGCATTTCCGCCCGTCCCCGCCGTGTAGACGGAACTTCCCGAGCACCACGCGTAGTTCGTTCCAGGGCCGGTCCAACTGCCAACGTCAACATTCGTGAACGGCCTGGCGGATGGGCAGAGAAACGTCGCTAACCGCGTCTGCGCCAAGCTCGACACGGTGCCAAAAGTGGTCGCCTGTCGAAACTTTTCATAAAGCGGCGTCTGCTCGATGAACGGCAGGAGGGCCACGTTCGCGGAGATCCGCTCCCAATCGTTCCAGCCACGATCCTTGCCGCCGTAGGCGTTCCGGGGAAACTTCCGGTGCACATCGTGGTAGTTGTGCATCGCCAGGGCCAACTGCTTGAGTTGGTTGGTGCACTGCGAGCGCCGGGCCGCCTCACGCGCCGCCTGAACGGCCGGCAAAAGCAGCGCAATCAAGATCCCAATGATGGCGATCACCACCAACAGTTCGACAAGCGTGAACCCACGTCGGGGCACGCCTCCCACAGGTCGCAACGCTGTTCGACTCATCTGTCACCCCCATCCACACTTCGGCTGCAACGTACGAATGAATACTCAACCGCCGGTATTATAATCGGCTCTTCGCAATTGCTCAAAGAAATTGAAAAAACCGACAATGCCCTCCCCGGCAACTTCACGCCGTGTCGGTCGTGCGCCGGGCGACGGCTCGCCAGAACTCCTTAAGATCGTGAAGCGGCTCGGTTTGGCAGGCGTCGTCGGCCAACGAAACCGGCCGGCCCGCGTGACGCGAGGCGACCGCCTCGATCCGCTCGCGAGTAAGCTCTTCGCGGGGCACATGGACGCTCACCAGGGACTCATCAGCCGTATCTGGCTGCGTCTGCCCGTAGGGATATCTTTCGGGGGGGAGATAGATCGTGCCGGTGGAAAAATCGACGACAAAAGCGATGATCCCGGGGATGAAGAACAGGAGCAGGCCTAAGCCGTCCAAAAGAACAACGCCCCAGTCCAGACGGCCGCCCCGTTGGCCCCGCCGCTCCGGATACAACAGCAGCCCACACCCGGCCGACAACGTTCCACAAGCCCCCAGCAGTGCCGCGCCAAAGGCCCGTCGCGAGAGCCTTCCCGAGGAAGACATGGCGGTAACCCTATACCCGTAAAAAGAATGAGAAGAAGGTTGCAGAGAGCGATCGCGGCGATTGAAATAGCAGGCCCGGCAGACCGCGTCAAGTCGAGCCGGTCGCCCAGTTTCGTTCGTCGCGAGGCCCCATCCTGAACCGAAGGGAGGGCCGGCCAATTGTCCAAACCGCGCAGGGACCCTACAATTCCGGACCATGGACTCGTCACGTCATCCCGTCTTGCTCCTACAGCTCCCCATCCCTCCCCCCGGCCCTCAGCCGATCCACGGCAACGTACCGCTGGCGGCCGCCTATCTGAAACTCTTTGCCCAACGGCAGGGTTTGGGCGACGCCTACGCGATCGACATCCTCCCGCCACCGCTGGTCAACGCCCTGGGCGATCAGGGGCTGGTCGATGCCATCCTCTGCCGTCAGCCGTGGATGGTCGGTTTCACCTGCTACATCTGGAACGTCGAACGTACGCTCTGGATTGCCGAGCGGCTCAAAGAGGCCCGGCCGGAGTTGAAGATCGTCGTCGGCGGACCGGAGATCACCGCGGATAACGACTGGGTGCTCAAGCGACCGGCGATCGACTACGCGGTCATTGGCGAGGGAGAGCAGACCTTTGCCGAGTTGCTGGAAGCCTTGCGCCACGGGCCGGTCCCGGCCGGACCGATCCCCGGGCTGGTCGTGTTGCCCGGCGGCGGCACGCCCGGTTTCCGCCGGCCGCTTCGCGACCTCGACGTGATCTCCTCGCCCTACCTGGCGGGCATCCTCGACGCGGCCGACGAGAAGCTCATGTTCCTGGAGACTGTGCGCGGCTGCCGGTTCCACTGCAAGTTCTGCTACTACCCCAAGAGCTACGACGCCCTCTACTTCCTCCCCACGGAAAAGATCGCCGCCACCCTGAAGCACGCCGCCGACCGCGGCGCCACAGAGGTGACGATCCTCGATCCGACGCTCAACCAGCGGCGCGACTTTTCCGACTTTCTCCGGCTCCTGGCCCAGTGCAACCCCGACCGCCAGTTTACCTACAACGCCGAGCTGCGCAGCGAAGGGATCGGGGCCGAAGAGGCCCAACTGTTGCGACAGGCCAATTTCGACGAGATTGAAATCGGCCTCCAATCGCTCGA
>JBDKTH010000959.1:0-3012 GCA_039680305.1 Thermoguttaceae bacterium
GGCCACGGGCCGGTATTCCGGCCAGAGGTCGGCGACGGGATAGTAGAGCGCCACCTCGGGCACGGGCTGGGCCGGCTTGAGAATCGCGTTCAACCGGCCCACGTAGTCGCCATACGCCCGATAGGCCTCCGCCGAGCGGTCGGCCGGAGAATAGTAGAGCGTGAACTCGGTCACGCCCCAGGTTGCCTGCCAGGCCGCCGTCGCTTGCATCTCACCCAGCGAGGCCGGGCCGGCGTCGGACATCTTCTGGCTGAAATCGCTGATCTCGGTCATCACCCGACGGTTTCCCGTGAGCAACGCGGCCGACATGGGAAGTCCGGCCGTCAGCCAGCCGTTGTAGATCACCACTTCGGGATTTGAATTCAGTTCGTCGAGGCCCGGGATATCCATGCGCGCCAGGCACTTCAACGCGTTGCCTTCCAGCGGCACGTGGTGCATCAACGACTCCTCGGCCAGGGTGTGGCCGGAGGAGGCGACGCCGTGGCGGTGGCACCAGCTCTGCAAGGCGCCGAAATACCGATCGGCCACCAGGTCGGCGATCAAGGCCCAGAACTGGCGGCGGACCTTGCGGTCCTCCGGTGCGTCGCCGACAAAGAGGCTGCGCCGTTGCCCGAGGAGATCTTCGCCATAGCGCTGGCGATAACGGTCCGCCAGGTCGTAGGCCCAGGGGACCGCGGGCCGCATCGCGGCCTGCGGGTTGACCGGATCGTGCACCGGCACCTTCTGGCGGGCCTTTTCCGGGATTTGGCCCATGCTCATCGCCAGCAGCGACGGTTCATCGGTGAACGTGGCTACGATCGCATGGCCGAAGTGCTTTTCGAGCCGCTTCCCGTAGGCGTCGTGCGTGACGGCGATGAACGCCTGCACGGCCCGGTCGTCGATCAGGTTGAGGTACCGCCGGGCACAGTGATAGTTGTTGCTGGCGTGCGTGTATTCATACGACGGCCGGACGATAAACGGATCGCTCTGGGAAGCGTCATAGGCCAGTTCCTGGGCCTCATATTCCGGATGATCCTTGAGGACCAGGCCGCCGGCGCTGCCGCTGGGGTAGCCCTTTTCGTCGTACAGCCAGACGCTCATCCCGGCGTTGGCAAAAGCCTCAACCCCGGCGACCAGCTTCTGCCAGTTCTCTTCGGAGACCAGATACTGATCGAACCCGACATTGGTTACCGCCCCGCCCAAGCCGAGATCCTGATAGTACTTCATCCCCGTGGGCGAACTCCGCTTCGGGTCGATCTTGTGGATGATCTGCAAGGGGCGATCGCCCAAGACCGGCTGTTGCCAAGCCGCTTGCCACGTGGCCGGCAAGGCGGGCTCGGCCGCTTGGGCCCAGGACGCAACGAGACAGGAGATGCAGACGACCGTTCCCAAGAAGCTCATCCGGACCATGGCAAGATCCCCTGGTTGATGGTTGAGTTGACCGTTCGGCAGGACGACAGGGCAGGAAGCCATTGCGGTGCTAGCGTTGGCGGTGGCTCGAGTATAGGGCGGGGCGAAGGCGGTAGCAACGTGTGGGGGCCTTGTGCAACGATTCCCTTCGCTGCTCTTTCCGCCGATGGAGGGGGGCTAGATGTGCGATACCTCACGCTGCGTCGTGTACGATCGCAAGCATCCGACATACTCGCAACCGCCATCTGGCATTATAGTTACGAACGATGCAACGCGTAACGTTGATAGAGCGAATGGTTGGATTGCAGAAAACGGGATTTGCCCAGGTAATATGGTGGCTTAACCTACCTGTGAATAGGGATGTTCGTTTTCTGTCCTTAACTGCCAGTCAGCGAATGGCTCGGGTTGGGGTGGATCTAACGATTAAGGGTAAGTTGGTTGGCTTCCTGGTCTTCCTAGCTTATCTGGTTTGTGGCCATTCTGATTGACAGCGTAATTTGGGCGAAGTTATACTAGCCACATAGCACCAGCCGGTCTCTCTGGCTTTCGGACCGAGGCTACGGTCATAATCTACACCCTACGGAACAGCGTCGCTTCGACGACCGGTAGCCGGATCACAGGAAAGGTCACTTCATGAACCTGGTCGGCAAGATCTTTATCGTGCTCATCTTCATCATGAGCTTGGTGTTCATGTCGTTCGTCGTGGCGGTCTACGCTACGCACACGAACTGGCGCGATGTGGTGATGAACACGGCGTCGGACAAGCCGCTGGGGTACAAGCCGCAGTTGGACGAGGCCAAGAAGAAGAATGAAGAGCTCAATGCTCAGTTGGACAAGCTGAAGCAGTCGGCGGACGCGGAAAAGGCCGCCCGGATTCAGCAGTTGGGCAAGCTGGAGAGCGAAAACAAGATCCTCAAGGACGAACGCGACCAGCAGGTCAAGGATCAGGCCGCTCTGGAGCAGAAGATGCGCGAGACCGTGGCGGCGATGGAGGCCACTCAGAAGGCGGCCGCGGCCTTGCGGACCGAGGTTGATGGCTTGCGTGAAGAGATTCGCAAGGTTCAGAAGGATCGCGACGAGCAGTTCCAACAGGTGGTCAAGCTCACCGACGACCTGCATCAGAACGTCAACGAGTTGAAGACCGTTCAAGCCCGGGCTCAGACCTTGGCGGCCGACTATGCCAAGGCGGTCGAGGTCTTGCGGAAGTTCGACCTGAAGCCGGCTCCCGAAGCCTACATCGGCGTTCCCCCGAAGGTCGAAGGCCAGGTGATGGCCGTCAGCGGCGCGGGCTCGCTGGAGGTCTCGATCGGTTCCGACATGGGGCTGATGAAGGGGCACAAGCTGGAAGTCTACCGCATCGCCCAGGGCGTACCGACGTATCTGGGACGCGTCGAAATCACAGCTACGCAGCCGCACAAGGCGGTGGCGAAGGTTCTTCCCGAATTCCAAAAAGGCCAGATCCAGGTGGGTGACAGTGTCGCTTCCAAACTCAAGTAACGAAGGGCCTCTGTTTCGCAAGCCCCGGGCGGACCTGTACACGGCCCTCTTGGTCATTGCCCTGCTGGCGATGATCCTGGCCTGCGTGTTCGCCTACCTCGAAATCAAGGACTACGGCACGCCGCC
>JBDKTH010000808.1:0-6798 GCA_039680305.1 Thermoguttaceae bacterium
GTCCACGGGCATCGGCACCCCCGGCTGGATGCGGCGATCCGCGAGCAATTGGATCGCGTGGCCCATGTGACACTCCTTGGAGCGTCCAACCCCCCGGCCATCATGCTCGCCAAGCGGCTGGTCGACCTGGCGCCTGCGGGGCTGGAGCACGTGTTCTACTCGGACGACGGGACCACGGCCGTGGAAGTGGCCATCAAGATGGCCTTCCAGTACTGGCGGCAGCGCCCCGAACCGCGGCCGGAGAAGACGCTCTATCTGGCCCTCGGCGATGCCTACCATGGCGACACGCTTGGGAGTGTCAGTGTCGGGGGCGTGGAGCGATTCCAGGCCATGTTCAAGCCGCTCCTGTTCGACTGTCTGCGTGCTCCCATGCCCGATCCCTATCGCACGCCGCCGGGGATCACTCGGGATACTGCCCTCGACTACTACCTCGCCCAGTTCGAAAAGATCCTGGCTGAGCATCATAAGCGGATTGCGGCCGTGGTGATCGAGCCTTTGATGCAGTGTGCCGCGGGGATGATCGCCCATCCGCCGGGCTATCTCAAGGGCGTGCGGGAATTGACGCGGCGATACGATGTCCTGCTAATCGCCGACGAAGTGGCCGTGGGGATCGGGCGGACCGGCAAGATGTTTGCCTGCGAGCACGAGAACGTCACCCCGGACCTCCTCTGCATCGCCAAGGGAATCACCGGCGGTTACCTGCCATTGGCTGTTACGCTGGCCACGGATGAGATCTGGCAGGCGTTCCTGGGGGATTACTCCGCGTCGAAGACGTTCTACCACGGACACACCTATGGCGGCAATCCGTTGGGAGCGGCGGTGGCCCTGGCCACGTTGGACGTGTTTGAAGAGGAACGGACGTTCGCCAAGCTCCCCTCGAAGATCGCCCGGCTCAGCGAGCATCTGACGCGGATCAGCCGGCTTCCGTTGGTCGGCGATGTCCGTCAGCGCGGGCTGATCGGCGGGATCGAACTGGTCCGCGACCGTGCGACCAAAGAGCCGTTCCCCTGGGAGGAGAAACGCGGATACCGCATCTGCCAGTACGCCCGGACCGAGGGTGTTCTGCTTCGCCCGCTGGGCAACGTGCTCGTGATCATGCCTCCGCTGGCGATCACCCTTCACCAGCTCGACCGGATCTGCGAATCGCTCGAACGCGGGATCATCCGCATGCAGAAGGGCGAGTGCTGAGCAAGGAGCCGACGGACACGCAATCCCTATTCGGCCGCCGATTTCGTGCCTTCCGGCGACGCACTGATCGGGACCCCGTCGGGCAAGGGCCGGCCGGCCGTGGCGAATCCCTGATGGAAGAGTTCCTTCTTGATCTGGCGGAATTCGGCAAAGCTGTCGGGGTACGTCCAGATGGTCACGGTCGTCCTGTCGGGGCGGTGCTGCGAAAGGGCTCTGCGAAACTGTGAGCCGTCGGCCAACGCCGCTTCGAGTGGTTCGCCCAGGGTTGCCGCGACTGGAATCAGCGTCCAGCGTTTCATCTGGGCATAGGCTCCTCGGCCCGTGGCGATCTGTGTCTCAACCGGCACCTCGCGGCGCTCCAAAGTGTAACGGAGCCGGAATCCACCCTCGGGGCCGATCGTCTCGGTCAGCTCAGGGAATTCGAGCAGACGGTATGCCTTCTGTTGAGCGTCGGCATTGAATCGTTCCACCAGGCGGTCCAAGGGAACATGCGCGATCCGGCCTGCGCGGAGTTGGAAGTGAAGCTCGTCTTCGTCCACCTTCTTGCCGATCGGGGTAGGGTAATTCTCGACGAGAATCGGCTCGGGCTTGTCGGCCTCTCTCGCAAGCCGCTCCCGCTCAAGCTCGTCCTGCTCCCGCTGCGCATCGGCCACCTGCCGCTGGAGATCGAAACTGTTCTGGCTCTCCGTGTCGAGTTGCTGGCGGGCCGTCTTGAGCTCTTGCTCCAGGGCGGCCACGCCGGTTGCCAGGAGCGTCCGCTCGCGGGATCGCTTGACAGCCTCCTGCTGGAGATTGCGGATCTGCTCGACGGTCTTCGTCACGTCGGTGCGGAGGGAGCCCTCGATCGCCAGTTCGGTTTCCAACGAGACAGCGGCGTTGTGGACTGCCTGTTCCTCGGCTTCCTTGATCGGCGCATTCTTGATCCGCAATCCGGCGACGATCACCAGGATGATCAAGATCCCGACGATATTCGTCACCACGTCAAGAAACGAATCTTGACCGACAGCACTAGACTCAGCTTGGACCTGGCGTCGCATAGTCGCTATGGCTACTCGCTAATTCTGCGTTCATTTCCGTTGCACTTCCAAACCGCTGCCGTCCAACAGGTTTGCCAGATCGGCATAGCGGGAGTCGGCGTCGGGCGCGACGTACACGTTGAGAACCGGCCGCCAGTACATCCCTCGGCCGGCGATTCCCCACGAGTCCATCTGGTCCCAAAGGGCCGAGACGGTGCCATCGATGGCATCTACCGTGCGGGCACCGAGCGGAATGACTTTCGGTTCGCTCGTCCCTTGTTCGGGGACGATCACCAGGCGGTCGGCGTACAGGTTGACGCGGATCGGCCGGGTAATAGGCACGGAGCCTCCGGCCGCGTCCCGCAGTCCCCAGTCTTTTCCACGCGTCTCCGCCAGACAGGGTGCCTGACTGGACCCTTGATCGTCACGTGGGGGCTTGGCATTCTTGTCGGACGGCGGTTGCGGCGTCCACTCGCCTAGTCGTGCGGGGGTACCACCCTGCTTCGCAGTCTGCCCTTCGCGGGGCGGTTGCATGGTGCTATCGCCGCGGAGGGGATGGTTGCGATTGATCGGCCGCTCGGGCGGGAATGGGGGATCGCCTGCTGAGGCATTCTCTCCAAGATGGCTGCCCGCGAGACCTGCGTCTTGTGGTTGGGCCGAGCCGGTGGCCGGGTTGAGACTGTCGCCGCCAACGCGGCTGCCAAAACGCCCCGCCGGCTGTCGGGCCTGAAGCCCAGACCCCGCGGTCTTCTCCTCCGAACTGTCGCGAACCACACCGCCCCGATACGGCGCAGCGCGATACGTGGGACGCGATCGGCTGTCGTAGTGACGAGGAACCGCTTGCGCCAGGCGTTGCTGTCGGACTCGCGCGATGTCGACCACCTGTTTGACCTTGTCGGCCAGCACTGGATCGGGCGGCTGGAACTCCAGTTTCCAATCCTCGCCGATCAACTCGTATCCGAATTCCGAAGCCCAGGATTTCATGGCGGCTTGGGCCGCGTAGTAGGCGTCAATGCCGCTGGGACGCACTAAAAGCAGAGGATAGGGCTCGTCCGATCCGTCGGAAGCCAGCCGCTTGCGTTCGAGCTGATACTCTCGGGCCGCACGCAAGGCGACGTCAAGCGGGTTTCCTGGGCCGAGAGGGCCATCGAAATCCGCCCCCGTGAACATCAGCCCCTCCGGCTGCAGGACCACCCCGTCGTGACGGCACTCCAAGTAGAGCGGTCGGCGATGAGTGCCGTTCGGTCCCTCGTAGGGGATCACGGCGTAGCTGCCCCGCTTCTTGGCATTCTCTTCCGTCTTGGCCAACTGCTTCTTGGCGTCTTCAATCTGTCCACGTAGTCGAGCGAGATCCGACTGCAGTTGGGCACGCTGCTGGGTGCTGCCGCTTTTCGTCGACTCCAACTGTGCAAAAGCCGTCTTGAGTTGGGCGAGCCGTTCATGCAGCTTTCGGCTGTGGTCTTCGATGCCGCCCAGTTGCAGCCGGATGTCTGCTAGCTGGGCCTCGGTCTTCTCGCGAGACGTCTTCAGCTCCGAGATCCGCCAACGCGCCATATCGCGAGCGGACTCCATGTCCTTGAGCGCCTGGGACTTCTCGGCAACGATGGGGATCTGCTCGGCCTGGACTCGGGCATGCCGGGCGATGACGACCAAGATGACGGTCAACGATCCCATCGTGCAGAGGAGCACGGCCAGGAAGGGAAACAGGGAGATGCTGGCCGCTCCGCCCGCTCGGCGTCGACTTGTCGCGCTGGAACTCCGTTTCATGCGGCCTGACCTGTGGTGCGTCGGGGAGCTTCAAGCTGGACCGACGATGCCTCTCCGGGCAGGTCGGCCAGTCGACCATTCAACAGATGAATCGCCGCGGCGAGGCTCATTACGGTTTGCTCGAAGTTCTTGGAGCCGGCCAACGCGGCCAGATTGCGGTTGAGCGAGTCTTCCAGCCGTCCAATTTGGCCGGTGGCTTCCACGGCGCGGGCGATCTGCTCTGCCTTCTGGACCACCGCTTTCTGCAGCGAGGCAAAGGTCTCCGTATTCTGTAGCAAGAACTGCTGCAGCCGTTCCCAATTCCGGCAGTTCTTGTCGGCCAATGCTTCCTCTTGGGTGGCCAGTTCCTGCGCGTGGGACCGGAGGCTCTGTTCCAAGGCGGTGGTCATGCTGGTCTGGAGCTGCCGGCCGGTCGTCTCGATCAGCTGGTCCCAGCGTTGCTTGGCGGATTCGACGGTAGACCACCAAAGCTGTGTCTGGTGCTTCACGAGCTGCTCGGTCGACTGGAGCATGGTCTCCATCATCCGTCGCACTGCCAGGAGTTGGCCGTCGGGCCCGTCGCTGATCTCCTCGAAGCGGCCGATCAACTCTGCCTCGACCCGCTGGTCCACCTGGTTGAGCAGGGCCGTTTCGTTGCGGTCGACGATATACTGGAGGAACATCAGCCCCATGGAGAGGGCCAAGGCCAATGCCGTAGTATCGAAGGCTACGCCCAGCCCGGTGATCACCTGGGGCAACGAAGCTTCCAGGGCCTGGGGCGAGAGGTGGGCGATGGCCATCGTGATCCCGACCACTGTACCCAAGAATCCCAGGATCGGGATTGCCCAAACGACCAGACGGACGAAGCTGTAGCCAGCGTTCTGACGGTTGGCGTCCAGGTCGGCCAGGTAACGCAAGTGGTCGTCGAGCCCCTGAATGGTGCCGCTGCGGCGGAGATATTCCAGGGCGTCGCGGAATCGCCGTACGAGATAGTCGTCTTGCCAACGCTCCGGCACTTGATCGAGCTGGTCGAGCAGCACGTCACAGTCTTCGAGCGTTTGGCTTCCGTGTGTCACCGGCTCCAGGAGCGTTAGCCTTACGCGATGCGACTGGGCGGCGATGTCCAGGAGCTTGGTGAGCAGTGCGGCGAGTCCGATGAAGAACAGTACCGTCTCGACATATTCGACGGTGTGGTGGGCACAGTAACGTTGAAAGAACTGTTCGCCGAGAAGGCCACGGTGGATGAGGGCGTAGAAGCCGAGACTGGCCAGTCCGCCCCACAGCAAGGGCGATTTGGCCAATCTTTGGATGAGTCGATTGGACGTGATCACGGGCAGTTTCCTTCGACGGAACAGAACGGTTTGACGTAGAGTCGATCCGGCCGGATGCCTGAGAAGCTGCTCCTTCAACTGCCAGGTCACCCGTCGGCAGATGGATAGCGGAAGCCGCACCTAGGTCGGCACCACCCTCAGAATCGGTATAAACCGCACAGTTTATGAGAAGAAACACCAAGAAGACGCCATGAAGGATAAACTCGGTAGGCTGCGCAGGGATGGCGATTGGCCGAACGGCGTTTGTGCTCAACATGAAGAAGGCGTAGTGGTCGGTTTGCACCCTGGCTAGGTCGGGTGACAGGCGGCCAGGAGCCAACCGACCACTGCATGGTCGACGTCCCCGCAAGGGGTGGACGTCCGGCAGATGTGGATTAACCGGCAAGTATTGCCAAAGTCACACGTCCTGATTGGCCGATCTATGTTGCGTCGCACTTGACGACGGGAAAGCAACGGGGCACGAGAATACACCTACGAATCGTCGCTAGACCCGAGGAAATTCCCAGGGGGGGAAACAGTCCGGAGTCGGTCCTCGTCGAGGGCCGCCCGGACTGTAATTTTTTCTTGGTGCCCCAAAAGGCTCGGGGCCGTATGCTACCAGCCGTAATAGGCCGTCGGGCAGGCTGTGGGACATGCCGTCGGGCAAGCGGTCGGACAGGCCGTGGGGCAAGCCGTCGGACATGCTGTCGGGCAGGCGGTAGGGCAGGCTGTCGGGCACGCCGGTGCATAGCATGCGGAATAGGCGGCGACCGTGGGCGTGTAGTACGCACCATAGAAGACGGTTGCTGCCGGCGCGTATCCCACGGCGTACCCCGCGGTATACGCCGGGGCGCAGCCGGCGCAGGCCACGCGGCCGCAACGGAAGCAAGCTTCCGTTGGTAGGGCGGTCAACAGCACGACGGCCATCACCATCGCTGACACGACCAGGGGCTTCCTCCAACGCTTCATGGGGATTCTCCTTCTGTGAACTTGGGGACTGCGCCCAGCAACCGCGTTGGCGACAGTCCCGGGATCCTAGGGGCCCGTATGGCCGTCGGGCGCATACGTGGCATAACAACGCGGTGTCTCCCAAAGCCGGACTTCCACCACGGGGAAGCCCTGTGTCGCAGCATAGTCGAAGATCAGTTTGGCGATGTTTTCTGCCGTGGGATTGGCATCCATGAGAAACACGGGTTCGCCCTGTTTTTCCAGCAGCGGCACCACCGGATCGTCGCGGCGAAGAATCATCCGGTGGTCCAGTTGCTCGTCAATCCACTGGCTCACCACCCGTTTGATGTCGGAGAAGTCGAAGACCATTCCCCGGCTGTCAAGTTGCGAGGCCTCAACCGTGATGATTGCCCGACCGTTGTGGCCGTGCAAATAGCGGCACTTCCCCTCATAGTTCAGGAGGCGGTGTCCGTAGCAGAAGTCGATTTCGCGAGAGACTCGGAACATGGCGTTCGCGTTCTTCCTCTTGTCAAGATTTCGGAGGATCTGTTTCCCGCCGGGCCTGCGTTTTTCCGGCCCTGAAGCGGGTT
>JBDKTH010000835.1:0-5599 GCA_039680305.1 Thermoguttaceae bacterium
CCGATGTTCGTGTTCATCGCCGGGGTGTCGTTGGTGTTCTCGTTGACCAAGCAGATCGAGACCCGGGGGCGAAGTGCGGCGATCCGGCGGATCATCAGCCGCGCGATTCCGCTCTTCCTGCTAGGCATCTTCTATTCCGGCGGCTTGTCGAAGGGGTTTGAGGAGGTACGTCTCTTGGGCGTGCTGCAGCGCATCGCCCTGGCAAGCCTCTTTGCTGGCCTGGCCTTCTGCTTTTTGCGAACTCGCGGCCTGCTGCTCTTGACGGTGGGACTGCTGGTGGGCTACTGGGCGCTGCTGACCTACGTGCCAGCGCCGGGCCTTCAGTCGCCTTCGTTTGCCGAAGGGAAGAACCTGACCAACTACCTCGACGCTCAGTATTTGCCGGGCCGCAAGTACAATGGCGACCACGATCCCGAAGGGTTACTGAGCACCTTCCCGGCGATCGCTTCCTGCCTGTTGGGCGTGCTGGCCGGCTTGCTGTTGAAGAACGAGAAGATCCGCCCGGCGGTCAAAGTCGCCAGCCTTCTCGTCGCGGGCGCGGTGGGCGTCGGGCTGGGGTTTGCCTGGGGCCTCCAGTTTCCCGTAATCAAGAAGATCTGGACCAGTTCGTTCGTGCTCGTGGCCGGCGGCTATAGCGCGATCCTGCTCGGGCTGTTCTATCTGGTGCTCGACGTCTGGCAATGGCGCCGCTGGGCAAGCCCGTTCGTCTGGATCGGCACCAACGCCATCCTGCTCTATATGCTCGGCAACATCGTTTTCTTCCGCGGCTTAGCCGAACGGCTCATCGGCGGGGGCGGGGACGTGCAGAAGGCCGTGTTCGGGCCGTATCAGCCGTTGGCCTTGAGCATCGTCGCCGTGCTGCTCGTGCTGGCCATCGCCCGGTTCTTCCACACGCGACAGATCTTCCTGCGCGTGTAGGAGCCCGGCGGATTGCGACAGTCGGTTGCCGCTTTGCGGCATGGAACGGAATGCCCTGGACAGCAAGTCCGGCTGAGCATATCGTGAGGAGGAACCGCGCGTTCGCCTTGGATCGTTCGTTCCGACTCCAGACCAGAAGGCATCTGCGATGCTCAAGCCGTCGTCGGCCGTTGTGCCCTACAAATGGGAGATGCTGGCCCTATTGTGGGTCGCGTTCTTTCTCAATCAGGCCGACCGGCAGGTCTATAGCGTCGTCCTCAAGTCGATCCAGGAGGAGTTGCTGTTGTCCGACGCCCAGTTGGGCCTCGTGGCCTCGATCCTCTTCTGGACCCTGGCCCTGGTGTTCCCGGTGGCCGGATATCTGGGCGACATCTTGAGCAAGCGGTGGATCGTCACCTGCAGCCTTTTGTTCTGGAGCGTGGCGACCCTCTGCACGGGCTTGAGCCGCACGGTGACGCATCTGGTGCTCTTGCGGAGCATCGCCACCGGCGGCGGCGAGGCCTTTTACGGCCCCTCGGCCTTCGCGCTGATCGCCGGGTTCCACAAGAAGACGCGGGCGCTGGCCATCTCGATCCACCAGACGGCCGTCTACGCCGGGTTTGTGCTCAGCGGGGTGATCGGCGGCTACGTCAGCAGCATTTGGGGCTGGCGATCCGCGTTCTATGTCTTCGGCTCGTTCGGGATCCTGGCCGGACTCCTGCTCCTCGTTCGGCTGCGCGACGCTCCGAAAGAACCCAGCGAGAAGACGGCCGAAGGGATTGAGAAGACGCCTGCGACCGTAACTCCCAGGGAGACGCTGGCCGTGCTCTTGCGCACGCCGACCGCGCTGCTGTTGATCGTCGCCTACACGGGCATGATCTTCGTGCACGTCGGCTACATGACCTGGGGGCCCATGTTCTTGCAGGACCGCTTCCATTTCTCCCCGCTCCAAGCGGGCTTCTCGTCGATGTTCTACTTCCAGGCGATGGCGTTCGTCGGCGTGTTGGTCGGGGGCTTCTTCTCCGACCGCTGGTTTCCGATCCGTCATACCGTGCGCATGGAGATCCAGATCCTCGGCCTGGGCGTTGCCTCGCCGTTTATCGTGCTTCTGGGGCTCGGCAACACGCCGCTCTGGGTCTACCTCGGCCTGGCCGGCTTCGGACTCTTCCGGGGGATCTATGACTCGAACACCTTTGCCGCCTTGTTCGACGTGATCCCGCCCCGCTATCATTCCTCGGCCAGCGGGATCATGAACACCGTGGGATTCTTGTTGGGCGCGTCGTCGCCGGTCCTCATCGGCTGGTTCAAGCCGACCGTCGGCCTCTCGTACGGGCTGGCCTCGCTCTCGCTGGTCCACCTGATCGCCGCGGCGGCCATCCTCTGGGCTCGCCGGAGCTTTTTCCGCCGCGACTACGACAAGGAACGCCTCGGCGAGCAGTTCGCTTGATCGTCAAAGGCGAGCCATGCCGTCGCTCAGGATCACACAAGGTCATCTTGCGCGACAGCTATCTCTTTGCGGCGGGCACCTGCACACTGATACAGCGCAGCGCCCCACCCTCCTTGATCAGCGGACCGGCGTCCAGCCCGGTCACCTCCCAGCCCGGCAGCAGTTTTCGAAACACGTCCATCGCCGCCGTTTGCTGGGGCAGATCGACGCCCGCATAGGTGGGCATCAGATACAGCCGGTTCGCAAAGATCCCATTCGTGTAGGTCCGCCACACGCCGTCCTCATGGCTTGGCATGGGCACGCGGACCACACGGAGCGGGCCGGTGCCGAGCCGGACCTTGGCCAGCATCGCCGCGTTGCGATCGAGGATCCGCGCGCTGGTCGGGTCCAGGGACGCGGGATAGGCCCCGACGACGATCGTGTCGGCGGCCGTGAAACAGGCGAACATGTCGACATGCCCCGTCGGGTCTCCCCACAACGGTTCGAGCACGACGAGCTGCTCGATCCCGAGCGACTTTCGCAGGCCGTCGACCACCGCCGCCGCATCGTATCCGCGGCCGATATTCCGGTTCATCGCCAGCGTGGTCACGACACATAGCCCTTGCCCATTGCTCAACAAGTTGCCGCCTTCCAGAAGAACGGGGAGGCGAACCGACGGCGTGCCCATGGCGCGTGCCACCAGCGAGGCGACTGCGTTGTCCTTGTGGCGGTTCGGCAGGCTGTACTCCAAGTCGACCGCCGACCGGCTTCCATCGGAACCTATGACGAAGACGGGCCCGAAGTCCCGCACCCAGACGGTATCCGTCGGAACCTCGACAAAGTCGAGACGATCACGGAGCACCGGAACCGACGCCAAAAGACGCTCGACCGCCAAACGCCCCGGGGCATCGGCCACCAGGAGTCGCAAGCGAGCCTGCGTGGTTACGGCGGCGGCCAGTCGGCGAAGCACGTCGGGGAACTCGCGTCCCAGCCGATCGCCCACCACGAGGATCGCTTCGACCGGTTCAAAATCGGCGGGCAGCCGGGAGGGAGAGCGGCGGTTCACCCCGTCCGGCGGCGAGGGAACGAGGATGCCAGGGCGGACCAGTCGCTGCTCGTTATCCAGTCGAGCAAACGCGCCCGGCTCCTCGGGCAAGGCGAGCTGGCTCGTAGGCAAGGCCAGGCGGCGCTGGCCGTCCCGTTCTGCCGGTGACTCCCCGTGCCCGAGGTCTTCGAGGGGAATCATCAGCGTCAGGCACACCAGGATTGGTCGAACGATGAAATGCGGCATTCAGGGGGAACGCTGGCCGGGACTTTCGGAGGAAAAACACGGAGCTTGTCGCGCAACGCTTTTGAACCCTACGACGCCGCCAAACGAAGGGCAACGTGCGACTTGCGACGACCGATCGAGGCACTCCGCCGGACGGTGGTCTCGCTCCGAGGAAACCGGTCGTAACAGCCAAGGCCGCCCCCGGGACGGATCCGAAGGAGAGCGGAGAGCCCAGGGGCTGGCCAGTCGCGACGGCGGTAGCCATAATGGGGATTCGGCCCGACGTTCCCTGCGAAGGAGTGACACCTATGGCTTCCATGAATCGGCGTACCTTTCTTGCAGCTTCAGCCCTCGGCGCTCCGGCGATGGCGACTGCGGCCGGGATGACGGCTTCGGTGGCCGGCGCAGGGCAGGCCGACGAGGCCAAGCAGCCCGCCCCGGGCGAAACGTACCGTCTCACGCGCGAGATCCCTGTCGAGTCGGGCTACGACTTGATCGTGGCCGGCGGCGGGCCGGCCGGCACGGCGGCGGCCGTGGGCGCGGCACGCCTGGGCGCCAAAGTGCTCCTGCTGGAGGCCACCGGATGCCTGGGCGGTATGGGCACCTCGGGGCTCGTCACGGCCTTCGACCCACTCTCCGATGGAAAACAGATGATCGTCGGCGGCCTGATGCGGGAGATCGTCGCCACGATGCACCAGCGAGGATTCCTCGCCCCCTACGTCACGACCGATTTCTACAGCAAGCGGTTCCACTGCTGGACGCCGTTCAAGGCCGAAGGCTACAAGCTCGTGCTCGATGAACTGGTCAGCGCGGCGGGCGTCGAGGTGCGGTTCTTCACTCGCGTGGTCGAAGCCGACGCCGACGCCGCCAGCGGCAACGTGCGCGGCGTGATCACGCACAACATCGAAGGAATGCGCTACCTGCGGGCCAAAACCTTCATCGACGCCACGGGCGACGCCGTCCTGGCCAGCCTCTGCGGAGCCAAGTACCGCGAAGCGGGTCGCGATACGCCCTACGCCATGCCCCCGACGCTCTGCTCGCTCTGTGCCGGCATCGATTGGAGCCGGGCCGGAAAGGCGAAGCAACAGGCCCTGATCGAACAGGCGATCGCCGAGCACCACTTCACCAACCGCGACCGCCACGTGCCCGGCATGATGCAGGTCGGCCCCACCACGGGGTTCCTCAACGCCGGCCACGTCTTCCACATGAACGCCCTGCGCTCGCGCAGCCTGAGCGACGGGATGATGGCCGGGCGGCGACTGGCTCAAGAGTACATCGCCTTTTACCGGAAATACGTCCCGGGCTGCGAGAACCTCGAACACGTGACGACCGCCAACCTGATGGGCGTGCGCGAGTCGCGGCGGATCGTCGGCGAATACGAGCTGAACTACCAGGACTACATCGCGCGCCGGCAGTTCCCCGACCAGATCGCCGTCTATTGCGCGGCCGTCGACATCCACGTCTACGACGATTCGGAGGCCGAGTATCAGCGGTACCACAAGGAGTTCAACCAGACCAGCCGCCTGAAGCCGGGCGAATGCTTCGGGATCCCCTACGGCATCCTCGTGCCCAAGGGTTGGCGGAACTTCTGGGTCGCCGGGCGCTGCAACTCCAGCGACGTGCGCGTGCACGGGTCGATCCGCGTGCAGCCGGCCGCCTCGATGATGGGACAGGCCGCCGGCACCGCCGCCGTCCAGGCGATGGCCACGGGCCAAACCGCCGGCGAGTTGGACACGGCCCAACTCGTCGAGACCTTGCGCAAAAGCGGGGCCTATCTCCCGCAGACCGAACTGTGCAAGACGATGACCCGGGCGACTACGTAGTCCGTGGGATTGGCCGCAAGGCTTTGCGTCGGGACACGGCGGTGGGTGGCATGCCGTCACACGGCGCAGCCGTGGGTCGGTATGCTGCCCAATGTTCTGTGACACGACACTGTCAATCTGAGGATCAATAAGGACCCGTCCACCCCAACCACGCTGCCGGGAGGGGCAGCGCGACGGGACCTT
>JBDKTH010001375.1:0-27777 GCA_039680305.1 Thermoguttaceae bacterium
AGATATTGCCCGGATCGTACCAGAGGCGGAAGTTCTTGTGGCCGACCTGCTCGATGCACTTGCGGCACTGCGGCCCGGTCGAGTTCATCCCGCCGTGCGGCTTGACCGTGATCAGGAGCTTCTTTTCGGCGGCGTAGTCGCAGCACTCGGCAATCGCCTTGTAGTAGGCGTCATACAACTTCCCGTTGCCGATGCCGCCCATCAGCAGCGAACTGGCGCCGACGATCACGCAGGAGTCGATCAACTTGCGCAGGCCTTCGATCCCCGCTTCGAGGGACTTTTCCACGCCGATCCCCCCGCCGTAGACCGAGGGAACCTTCAGTCCGCGTTTCTTCAGCTCCCCGGCGACCGCGTGGGCTTCGTCGGGCGTGGTGGTCACGGAGAGGACCAGCTTGTTCTTCGCCGACGCGGTGGTCATCAGGCCGGCATACTGGTAGCCGGCCGCGGCGATCGCATCCAAGGCCTCGCGGTAGTCGAGCTTGTCCCACGGACGGGTATAGCAGCCGATCTGCCAGCCGGCTTGAGCCTGACTGGCCGCGGCCAACTTTGTCGTCAGTGAGGGGCCCACGACGGCGGCCGTTCCGGCGATCAGGGTGCGTCCCAAGAATCCTCGTCGCGACAGTGATTGCGTCATGAGTGCAACTCCTCCCTCTGGTGTCGGTACGGGTCTACTGCCTCCTTCTATAGCATGGCGGGGATCGGTTTTCCATAGGTGCAGCAACGGTTCGCGATGCGGGGTGGCCAGTTTCGCGTGCCGCGGTTATTCCTTCCTTCAGCTCGGATTCCTTGCGTCCGAGGGGAGCGGCTACCATAATACGGGAAACGGCCCAAATCGTGGCTGTTGAAAGGGTTGGTGTGGCGATGGCCGAAGCATTCGATCCGTATCGGCAGTGGCTCGGGATTCAGGATCCCCAGCGACCGCCGAATCTCTATCACCTGGTCGGGGTGGAACGGTTCGAACAGGACCTGATCGCCATCGCCAATGCGGCCGACCGGCAGATGGCCCAGGTGCGCAACCATCAGGCGGGCCAACAGGCCGAGGAAGCGCAGCGGCTCTTTCAAGAGTTGATTTCCGCCAAGCTCTGCTTGCTGGATCCGAAGCGGAAGGCGGACTACGACGCCCTGCTCCGTGCCCAGATGAGCGGCGCGTATGCGATGCCGGCCCCGACGCCAGCGTCGCCGCCGACCGAGTATCAGGCGGTCGGCTACAACGACGGATACCTGGCGGTGCCCCAGCCGGTTCCCCAGGCGACCGAGCCGGACACGGGCTTGACGCCCGCGACCAAGATCGTCATTGGCAGCTTAAGCGGCGCGATCCTCTTGCTGCTTGTCCTGATCGTGTGGCTCACCGGCAGCCGGACTCCCCCGCCAAGCGAACCGAGCACGCAAGTCGCTGCGGGAACCAAGCCCGAGGCGACGACGAAACCTTCGTCTGCGCCGGCCAAACCGGCCACAGCAGCCAAGCCCGAAACGAAGGTGAACCCGTCGCCCACGCCGCCGAAGTCGGCCACGTCGAGCGTCCTATCGGCACCCCTTGTGAAGTCCGATGACGGTCTCCCGCCGAAACAGCCATCGGCCGAGGTGATGCCGGCGGTCCAGCCCGAACCATCGAAGCCCGCGTTCCCGGCGGCCACACAGCCGGCTCGGGCCGCCGACGCGCTACTTGCCGCGCGGATCGCGATGGCCAAACGCGACCTGATCGCGGCGGCCGAGCAACTCGATCTGGCCAGTTCCCTGGTGACCGCCGCGGAGTTGTCCGAGCTCAACCGCCTCAAGGAACTCTTGGGATCCCTGGGAGCCTTTTGGCGGGCCGTGCGGAGTGGGATGGCCGAGCTCAAGCCAGGCGAGACGCTCGACGTGACGGGGCGCAAGCTCTTGGTCACAAGCGCCACGACCGAGGATCTGGTGGTCAGAAGTGGCACGCAGGAAGTGCGGTTCACGATCGCCAACCTGCCGCCAGCCTTGGCCCTGGTTTTGTGCGAGCGGAAGTTGGCCAATCAGCCGTCGGCCGGCGTGTTGAAGGCCACGTTCTTGGTGTTCGATCCGCGGGGCGACAAGCGGTTGGCCCGGCAGTGGTGCGATCAGGCCGCCCAAGACGGACTGTCGGTGGCCGCGTTGCTGGCCGAGCTGGGCCCGGCCTCCGAGGCCGCCGAGAAGCCTGCGAAGACACCGAAACAGGTCTCGTCGTCCCCGAAGGTCGACGCGTCGAGCAAGACACCGTCGAAGCCGCCGATCCCCGAGGCAGCCGCGCAGGCCGCGGCGTTGGCCGAGGTCCGCAAGATCCACCGCGACGAGCTGGACAAGGCCCAGGAACCGGCCAAGAAAAAGGCGCTCGCCCGGTCCCTCCTCAAAGAAGCCGCGGAGACCCAGGACGAGCCGGTGATCCGCTACGTGCTCTTGGGCCAGGCTCGTGACCTGGCCGTCAGCGTCGGGGACTCGGAGTTGTTGCGCGACGTGCTGGACGAGACCGCCAAGTACTACGACGTGAACGCCCAGGAGCAACTGATCGCCATCCTGAACGACGTGGCCGAATCGCGGATCGGCACCGGGGGCAAGAAGGAATTGGCACGCGGGGCGTTGGAGGCGGCCGAGGAGTGCATCGTCCAGCATGACTATGATGCGGCCCTGAAACTGGCCCGCGCCGCCCAAGGGATGGCCCTGGGGCGCGACACAACGTTGAGCAAGCAGGCCGGCGATCTGGCCAAGACCGTGCCCCGGCTGCGTCAGGAGTACGAGCGATTCCAGCAGGCGGCAAAAGTCCTGGCCGATGATCCGAACAACACGGCAGCGAACCTGGCGCAGGGCAAGTACTACTGCCTGGTGCAAAACACCCCCGAGGCTTGGAAGAAGGGGCTTCCGATGCTGGCCAAGGGGAACGACGAGAAGCTCAAAACCCTGGCCGAAGCCGAACTGGCCCTGAGCCGGTCCAAGCCGGCGGCCGGCGACATGTTCAACCTGGCCGAGCAGTGGTACGACGTGGCTCGCTCGGGCGAGGACAGCGCCCAGGAGAGTTTTCGCGGCCGGGCCGCCTTCTGGTACAAGAAGGCCATTCCCAATCTCCAGGGCTTCAAGGAGAAAAAGGCCAAGCTGCGGTTGAGCGAGTTGCAGGGGAATTGAGGCGACTGACGCGATGGTGCAAGCGGCTCGTCTGGCCGTTTACCAGGCGCAGAGCGTGAGTGGCCCTACGCTTCACTCCTCCGCACTACTTCCCCAGCACGGCCTCGGCGGCTTGCTCGCCGCTGTGGATGCAGTTCGGGATTCCCACGCCGTGGTAGGCATTGCCGGCCAGGGCGACGTTGGGCAACAGGGCCACGCGGGCGTCGATCTGGGCGACCAACTCGCGGTGCCCCACGTGATACTGGGGCATGGTGCTGGGCCAATGGGCCACGCTCCGGTAGATCGGCGAGCCCTGGATGCCCAGGAGGCGATCGAGTTCCGCGAGCACCATGGGGACAAGCTTGCCGGTGGGCATCTCGGCGAGCTCTTCGCGCCGGGCCCCCCCGACAAAGGCGCGCAGCAACTCCCGGCCGTCGGGCGCCCGATGGGGATACTTCTGGCTGCTGAAGCTGACGGCCAGGATCGGGCTCTCTTCCACGGCCGGCACAACAAAACCCATTCCATCCAACGGATGAGCGATCTGCTCGCGCCGGTAGGCCACGGTGACTACCGCCGTGCCCGAGTGCTCGACCCGGCCAAGAAGCTCGGAAAGCTCGGTATCGACGGAGGCCAGCAGCCGGCCGGTGACGTGCGACGGGGTGGCCAGGATCACGGCATCGAACGACTCTTGCCCATCGCCGAACAGCTCCAGTTGCCAGGTGTTGCCGACTCGCTGGATCCGCTGAACCGGAGTCTGAAGTCGTACGGCTTGCGGCGGCAAGCGTTTGGCAATTGCATCGATCAGACTCGTGAGCCCCGCTTGGAGTGTGACGAACATGCTGTAGCGAGCCCCACTCTCGCCGCCCGGCTTGCGCTGCAAGGCCACCTGGCGGCGCATGGCGCGGATCAGGCTGCCGTGCTCACGTTCCATCTCGCGGAAGCGCGGAAGCGTGGCCAGGACGCTGAGCTTTTCCATGTCGGCCGCATAGACCGCACTGACTAGCGGTTCGACCAGGCGTTCGAAGACCTCGCGTCCGAGGCGCCGGCAAACGAAATCGGCCATGCTCTCGTCGTGGTCGTCGGTCCGCGGCGGAATGACGTATTCCATGGCCCCGCGGAGTTTGCCCCCGGGGCTGAGGATCGGCGTAACGGCCAGCGGCCACATCCGCGAAGGGGCCATCATCAAGAAACCGTCGGGAAGCCGATGCAGGCGTCCGCCACGGATCACGAAGGTCCGTCGATGGGCCGGATTGGTCTGGACCAACTGCTCACCGAGACCCAGGCGTTTGCACAGATTCACGCCCCAAGGAACCGTGGTGATGAAATTGTCGGCGCTCTCTTCGACCTGGTAGCCGTCCTCATGCACGGTCGATAACACGCCGCCCAGCCGAGGGCTACTCTCCAAGAGAGTCACGTCCACGGAGGGATCCAGTTCGAGCAAGCGATGGGCGGCGGCCAGGCCGGAGATGCCGCCACCCACCACCGCGACGCGTCGGGGCGGGGTGGGTTGTTCGTTCACGTTGGCTCGCAAGGGTCGAATCAACAGGCCGCCCGACACGCAGGCCAGGCGGGAAGACATCGGAACGCCTTCATGATACCCTGCCGGCGGCCTCTGTCCCAGGGCTAACACGCACCACCACAGAAGGTGGCCCGCGATTGGAGACCGCTCCGCTTAGGACCCGCCGCGGTTGCCGGGATTCCCCGGGCCAGTCCCGGAGCCGTCGTTGACCGGCGGATTGCCGGCCGGCTGTGGGTCCTCGCCGTTGCCGAGGCCATTGTTTCCATGCGGTTTGCTGCCGTCCTGGCTGGCCTGATCTTGGTCCGAGTCGTCTAACCGAAAAGCGGGGTGATCGACCAGCAAACTCGGACTAGCCACCGATTCCGCCGTGGTCTGGGTGTACTGGCTGACAGACTCCCCCAAAGTGGACCATGCGGCCAAACATCCAAGGACTAAGGCCCCCAGGATGCAGAACCACTCGGGCGCCGCCACCCCATGGCGATTGCAGGATTTATGCGTGCTATGATGGGTCATCATGCGATACCGCCGAAGCTGTGGATTAAGGATTCACGTCCCAGCGAAACCATAGCTTGCGGATGCGCGTGATAGCAAATCGCCCGCTTTCGCACGAGCGGATCACCGGACAGCATCGGGTGAGTACGTTCTAGTCGACAATCTGGCGGATGTCGATCAGGTGGAGTTGCCGGCCTTCGCTGGCATACGGGGCGTCGACAATGACCGTGCGGCCGTCCGGACTGAAGCGCGGATGGGTGTCGCATCGCCATTCGCCTTTGTACTCGGGCGGTTGGAAGAAGTGCCCCAAGGGCACCCGGCGACCGCTGGAGACGTGGTACAGATAGACGTTCTGATTGCGTTGGCGGTCGGGATACGTGTCGCAGAGGATCCACTCGTTGCCCGGCAGGTAGGTGCAGTGGCCATCGCCGGCCGTGAACACCGGCTCGATCTTGCCGCCGGTCTTGTCCTCGAACAGGCAGAAGCCGCCCTTGGGATCCTGAAGGGACCAGGCGAGGATGTGCGACGGATCGCGCCAGATGAAGTGCGACGTGACGCCGCAGGTGTCGAGGATCCGCAAGTCGGAGCCATCGGGGGCGACGGTGAGCATGCGAGTCCCCCAGCGTTTGGCCCCCGGTTCACACCAGCGATGGAGAAATTCGACGCGTGTGCCGTCGGGATTGATCAGCAGGTGGTTGAACCAGTGCTTGGACTTGGCCAGGTCGCCCGGGGTGAAGGAGAGCTTGGCGCGGCCGGCCTCGGGGAAAGGAATCTTGGCGATGTCGGCCAAAGAGACGATGAGCTTCGCCTCGCCCGTCTCCAGGTTGACGTGGAAGATGCCCGAGTCCTTGGGGGCCAGTTGGTCCTCACAGGGATCGGGGAAGCCGTTGTAGCCATAGCCGGGGCGCGTCGCGGCGATCCGGCGGAAATCGGGCGTCACGGCCCAACGACCATCGGGGCTGACGCTATAGACCGGACTGGGCAGAGTGCGCCGCTTGCCGCGTTTCACGTCGAGGATGTGGCAGACGTAGCGGCCGTCCTGGCGATCGTTCCAGAGGATCTTCGACGACGAGCCGGGGAGCCACTGCAGCATGCAGCCTTGCTGCCAACACCAGGCCGAGCTTTGACCGAGCTCGCGCCACTTGTCGCCGTCTTGCAGATCGACCATGCCGACCTTGATCACGTCGTCAGGCCGGGGCGAGCGATGCTCGAAGTCGACTTCCATCCCCAGGACATAGCGTCCCGAGGGATCGAATTCCAGCTTGTCGTAGTAGGCAAACCAATGATGTTTCGGCCCTCGGGTTATCACGCGAGTCGGGGGGAGTTTTTCGGGGGCGGGCGAGTCGGCGGCGAGGGCCCGGCGCAGTCCCGGAGTCATCAGCAGCGTCGCCGGCACGGCGGCCTTGAGAAGCTCACGTCGGGTCAGTCGAAGGGGTGAAGTCGTCATCGTTGAATCCTCGGCCTGCGTGTTGCGGAGATGACCCACGGAATTGGGCTCCATTGTAAACCGCGGAATCGCTCCCCGCCAGCGCGAGCGGAAATGGCCACGGGCAGCGGACGCTCGATGGCCACCTTGGTCATCCGACTCGCCGTGAGCCTGCGTTGGCCCCCGGCAGGCACGACAAAATGTACCAGGTCTCTGACGAAATGACGCGATTGCTTCTCATTGGGACCATTTCGCAAGGGCTTCAGTGGCACAGCCCTGAGGGGCACCTGTGTTGATTGGGAATATTTCGACTGGCACAGCAGTTGCAAACTGATCTTTTCCGTAGGAAATGCGGCCACGTGGCCACGTATTTCACGAGGAACTCATCCGCGTCTGACGGATGATCTCAAGGAACTATTAGGAGGAACAGTGATGGCAACTGTCGGACCTGGTGAAAGACCATTGTCGGAAACTCCGGGGACCGCTGGCAGGGTGGTCGAGGTGGTAGAAAACGTGGGCGCTGCCGAGCGGCGCGAGCGAGAAGAGGGCCTTGGCCATGAGGACACGTCGAAGACGATAGCCGCGGGAGGCTCCACGGTGGAAGCCGTGCTGGGAGTCGCGGCTTTGATCCTGGCGATTCTCGGTTTGGCGGGAATTGAATCAGGATACATGCTGACCATCGGGGTGATCGCGATCGGCGCCGCGTTGCTTTCGGAAGGGGCCGCCATCGCCGCCCGGCTTAATGGCGAAGGATCCGTCGCCGAGACCGGGATGAACGCCGAGTTTGTGGCCGGACTCGCCGGGATCGTGCTCGGCGTCCTCGCCCTGCTCGGTATTCAGGTCATTCCACTGACGGCCGCGGCGGTGCTGGGATTCGGGGGTGCGATGTTGTTAGGCGCAGGGGCCGGATCGGAAGCTGCCTCGACCGTCCGCCACGAAGGACTACACACAGCGTCCCACCGTGGCACGACGGGCACTGCTGGGGCGAAGATCCTGGTCGGCTTGGCCGTGATCGTCCTGGGCATCCTGGCCTTGGTTGGCATTCGCCCCCCGGAAATGCTCTTGGTGGCCGTCCTGATCCTGGGCGGCATCTTGATGCTCAGCGGGGTCGCGATGAGCAGCCGCTTCATGAGCGCCATGCGCGGCTGATGCGGTTGGCAGGAGAAGAGGGAATGCGGCTTGCCGCAGCTCTCCTTCCGGGCACCCTGAAGGAGCCAAAGAATTCCTATGCCCGCCCCAAGGTGCGGCAGCACCGGTGTGCCGCACCTCTTTTGTTGGCGGTTCCTACAGCCACAGGTGCAGACGCCCGCCAAGCATGTCGGGAAGCGCCTTCTCCACGTAGTGGCGGATCTGTCGCGTCTGGTACCGGGTGCTGAAATGCGAGCCGACGATCAACTCATTGGCGAACCGTTGACGGCGTTCCACCAGATCGTCCAGATGAATGTGGCCGAACTTGTGGATCCGCTCCTTGCGATGACTCGGCGCGACGAACGTCAACTCGAGGATCAGGATCTCGGCCTCGTACATCGCCGGGCACTGATCGAGCCCGGCAGGGGAACTGTCGCCCAAATAGGCAACTCGCGGCACGCGAAGCTCGTGGGTTACATCCACTCCGCCAAGCCGTAGATCGCGGATCTCCGGCCCAGAGAGGTTGGCATACTCCGGCTTGAGCTTGTGTCGCCGCTCCCAGACGACAAAGCCCAGCGAGGGGACCGTGTGGCTGGTCGCCGAGACGGTAACAACCAGCTCCCGCGAGAGTTCCACTTCCATCCCTGGGGTGAGCGGCACCAGCGTGCACGGCAGGCGACCACGGTCCAGCTTGCGCACCTGGCGCAGGATCCGATCGACCGGCTCCAGGCCCGCTTCCGGCAGATAGATCGTCGGCGGCTCCATGCGCATCATCCGTCGCCGGGCCACGTACATCGGCAGGGCGATGAAGTGATCGATGTGCATGTGGGAGATGAACCACGTCGGCGTGCCCATGAACGCCCAGGGCTGGGCGCCGAGGTCAAAGCCGATCTTCAGTTCGGGAATCCGCCAATAGGTCTGCACCGCGGCCCGCGAAAACCCCTCGATGGTCAGGTTCTTGTGGGGAAGCGAGATGATGGGCTGATCGTGAAGCATGAGGAAATCAGGGGTTCCGGATGAGGGGCTAGGGGCCCGTCCAGAAATAACTTGTACCATTGACCGACCAATGAAGCAACTTCCGTATGGTCATGGATCATCCAGCGGCGAATTCTCTCTTTCTCGTCGGTCAATGGTACAAGTTATTTTTGGACGGGCCCAAGGATGAACGGCAGCAGACCACGGTCCTACGCTCCGGCTTCTTCTTTCTTGACGAGCTCGTAGTTGTCCACATGGGACACGTCGAGCGTCGCGGTCTGGTCGAGCGGCGGGAGGATCTGAATCTCGCCAAATAAGCGATTCTGTTCGACCCGCACGCCGGCATGCCGGACCAGTTCTAAGGTGGCCAGGAAGAGGCCGATCAACTTCGACTTGTGCATCCCCGGCTCGAATAGGTCCGCCAGCCCCAGATGCCCCCTCTCGCGAAGCTGGCCGAAGATACGAGTCATGTAGACATGGATCGGCGTGTCGTCGTAGACGATGCTCGATGGCTGCGTGGAGACCGAATCGCGCAACACCCGGCCAAACGCGCTGACCAGGTCCCAGAGCTCGACTTCCTGGATCGGCTCCTCGGCGAGATTCCGCTCGCGTGTGGGGAGATCGTTTGCTAGCCGGGAGTAGCGTTGTTGCCAATGGCGGCTCCGCTCCTCCAGAATACTGGCTGCGTCGCGAAACTTCTTGTACTCCAACAGCCGGCGGACCAGCTCTTCCCGCGGGTCTTCGATCGTCTCCTCCACCTCGTCATACCGGGGGAGGACCTGCTGCGACTTGATCTCGATGAGCATGCTGGCCATGGCCAAGAATTCGCCGACCGCGTTGCAGTCGAGCTCTTGGATCACGTCGAGGTAGGTCAGGTATTGCTCGGTAATCAGGGCGATCGGGATGTCGACGATCTCCACCTCGTGCTTGCGGACGAGGTAGAGCAACAGATCCAACGGGCCGCGGAAGATGTCCAGGTCGACGCGAAAATCCATCATCACACGCTACTATGGGCCAACAGGCACGGGGGCAAGCTTGATCCAAGTCCCCTTCTGATCAGTTTACCCGCGACAAGGCAACCGGGCGAGGGGCTTAGGACCTGTCCAGGAATGACTTGGAGAATTGGGCTACTAGAAAGAGGGAATCCGCCGAGCCTTTGACGCTTGGCAATCCATGATCAACGGCGGATTCTCTCTTTCTACTGGGGGACTGGTGGGGTTCTTTGGCAGTTTTTTCGGGAATTCGTCGTTTATCCATGAAGCAACTGCTGCCACCCCCAGTGCAGACTTCCGGTGTTTTCCCACGGCAGTTGCTTCATTGGTAGCTCAATTCTCCAAGTTATTCCTGGACAGGTCCGTATCCCGTGCCTTCATTCCGAAGGCCCTTTGGCAAGACAGCTTGTCGGGCAACCGAACCCGTTATAGACTCGCTACTTGTACAGGACTTGGACAGGTTTTTGAATCGACTGCAACCTGCCACTAGCC
This sequence comes from Thermoguttaceae bacterium, assembly GCA_039680305.1. Classification (GTDB taxonomy): domain Bacteria; phylum Planctomycetota; class Planctomycetia; order Pirellulales; family Thermoguttaceae; genus JBDKTH01. The sequence continues at coordinate 10,121 of JBDKTH010001375.1, forward strand.
CTGCCCCCCTGAAGAACCGTAACGCGAGAGTACCGAGTTGTGAGCAGCGAGCAGATCTGGGCCCCCTGGCGATTGCAGTATGTGCAAAACACAACCCCAGAGGCCAAGCCGCAGGAGAACCATCTGGAATTCCTCCCCGGGGCGGATCCGGCATGCTTTCTCTGCCAAGCCGCGGCCGGCGGGGCCGATCACCGCCGCCGCTACGTTGTCCATCGCGGCCCGCATTCGATCGTGGTGCTTAATCGCTATCCCTACAACAACGGCCACCTATTGGTAGCCCCTCTGCGGGACTGCAGCCGCTTGGACCAGCTGAGTGCTACGGAACTCTGCGAGTTAACCGAAGAAATCTCGCACATGGTCAATGTCCTAGAGGCGGTTCTCCACCCCGACGGGTTCAACGTGGGGCTAAACCTCGGCCGGGTGGCAGGTGCGGGGCTGCCGGGTCATCTCCATTGGCACATCGTCCCCCGCTGGAATGGCGACACCAACTTCATGCCGGCCCTGGCGGGTGTCCATGTAATTCCACAGTCACTCGAGGCATTGTGGGAGGCCGTGGTGGCCAAGCTTCAGGGGTAGCTTTCACCGCCAGCACAAATTGCGTACAATCTAGACCCCCACACGGTTGTGCCGCTTGACCGGCAGTCTCTCCGGTAAGCTATACTGCCGATATAGCCAATCCCTGAGGGTCCAGTAATGGGACTGATCATCCTTCGTTGCGTGTTCTTGATGGTCTCCAGTGGCGTAGGGGTATTTATCCTCTCTTCGGGGGTAGTCCCTGACGACGCCTCGTGGATGGCCTGGGCCGTGTTCCTTGGGGTCCTGGCGATTGCCGCCATGGTGATCACCCTGGACATCACGATCCCCCGGAAGCAACTCGACAGTATCTCGGCCGTCTATTTCGGCCTGATCGTGGGGCTGTTCTTGTCGTACGTGGGAGGGCTGGCCCTCACCCCCTTGTTTCCCTCCCTCGAACATAGTACCCCTCAGGTCGTCAAGGTTCGGGCCGCCGTCCAACTCGTGCTCAGCGTCGTCCTCTGCTACGTCTGCATCAGTCTCTTGCTCCAGACGAAGAACGACTTCCGCTTCATCATCCCCTACGTTGAGTTCTCCAAGGAGGTCAAAGGACGCCGGCCATACATCCTCGATACGAGCGTGGTGATCGACGGCCGGGTGGCCGACGTGGTGGAGACGAATGTACTGGACAGCCAACTGGTGATGCCGCGGTTCGTGATTACCGAGCTGCAGGCGATCGCCGATAGTTCCGACCGGCTGCGCCGCAGTCGCGGACGCCGGGGCCTGGATATCCTGAACCGGCTTCGCACCAACCCCGAGGTCGATCTCCAGATCTTCGATCGCGACCTGCCCGAGTTCGCCAACCAGCCGGTCGACCTGAAACTGGTGGCCCTGGCCAAGCATCTCGAAGGCAAGCTGGTCACCAACGACTACAACCTCAACAAGGTGGCCCGGCTGCACGGTGTCAGTGTGATCAACCTCAACGACGTGGCCAACGCCCTGAAGCCGGTCTTCCTGCCGGGCGAACATGTCGACGTGCGTCTGATCAAGCCCGGCGAAGAGGCCGGGCAAGGCGTCGGCTACCTGGAAGACGGCACGATGGTCGTGGTCGAAGGCGGACGGGAACACCTCAACGAAGTGGTGCAAATCTCCGTGACCAGCGTCCTGCAGACCAGCGCCGGCCGGATGGTGTTCGGCCGCTGCGAGGGTGGCCGATCGACCCCGCGGCAAGCATAGCGATCGCAGACAGCGACCTGGGGCGGAGAGGGTCGCACCGGGGCCAGGCCGGTTTTTTCTCCTTTTCCATCCGCCGGGAGGAGTGCGCGCGCGACCGATCTCGATTCCATTTCTCTGGAGGCGATGACACGTCCATGCACTTGTTCTTTGCCCTGACGCTCTTTACCGGCGCCACGCTGCTGTTCGTCGTGGAGCCGATGTTTGCCAAGATGGTGCTGCCGCGACTGGGAGGTTCCCCGGCGGTCTGGAATACCTGCATGGTGTTCTACCAGGCGGCCCTGTTGGCCGGCTACGTGTATGCCCATCTCAGCCTGCGGTGGCTCGGCCCGCGACGCCAGGCGGTCTTCCACCTGATGCTCCTCGCCCTGCCGTGGCTGACGCTGCCGATCGCCGTTCACACCCCGTGGCTGCCGTCCTGGGGTGGGCCGTCGGTGGAGTTGCTGGTCTTGTTGACCGTGTCGGTCGGTCTGCCGTTCTTCCTGGTCTCCAGCACGGCTCCGATGCTCCAGGCCTGGTTTGCCGAGACGCGGGACGAGGCCGCCAGGGACCCCTACTTCCTGTATGCCGCCAGCAACCTGGGGAGCCTGGCCTCGCTATTGGCCTATCCGCTCGTGATCGAGCCCTGGCTCCCCCTGGCCCAGCAGAGTTGGGCGTGGACGATCGGCTATGGGCTGCTGACGGCGCTGGTCGCCGGCTGCGCGGTGTTGTTGTGGCGATCGCCCCGTGCCCAGGTGGAGATCAAAAGCGACGTGGCCCCGGCCCTGTCCGACGAGCGGCCAACGTGCCCCACGGCCGCCGATCGCCTGCGATGGCTGGCGCTGTCGCTCGTCCCTTCCAGCTTGCTGTTGGGCGTGACCACTCACATCTCGACCGACATCGCCGCTGTGCCGCTATTGTGGGTCATTCCGCTGGCTCTCTATCTGCTGACGTTCGTGCTCGTCTTTGCCCGCCGGCAGTGGTTGCCGCATGCGTGGATGGTGCGGCTCCAGATGTACCTGGTGATCCTGTTGGCAGTGGCCTTCTTCCAGAGCTTTAACGACTGGAGCATCCCGCTCATGCTCCTGCATCTCGGGACGTTCTTTGTCACGACGATGGTCTGCCACGGCGAATTGGCCCGGACTCGTCCGCAACCGCGTTATCTGACGGAGTTCTACCTCTGGATGTCGGTCGGCGGCGTCCTGGGCGGGCTGTTCAACGCGCTGATCGCCCCGGTGTTGTTCCCCTTGCTCGTCGAGTATCCGCTCGTGCTGGCGGCGGCCTGCCTGCTGCGTCCCCACGAGGACGCGGGCCTGCGGCGGTGGCGCGAGGTGCTCGTGCCAACCGGACTGGTTCTGGCCGTCGACGGCGTCATTCTCGCGTTCAAAGGCCAGGCGTTGACCACCCAGGCCGTGACGATCCTCGTGTTCCTCAGCCTGGCGGCCCTCGGCGCCCTGCTGCTCGGCCGGCGTCCCCGGGGTTTCGGCTTGGGGGTTGCCGCGATCCTCGTGATCGGTTTCCTGGGCTCCCACCGGCTTGACCACCTGATCCATATCGAGCGGAGCTTTTTTGGCATCTGTCAGATCAAGGACAGCCCCTTCAACAACGTGCGCATGCTGGTCCACGGCTCCACGAATCACGGCGTCCAGAGTCTGGATCCGGACCGCCGCACCCAAGCCTTGTCCTACTACTGCACGACGGGCCCGATCGGCCAGGTCTTCGACGCCTTGGCCGAGACCAAGCACTGGCGCAAGATCGGCGTGATCGGGCTGGGGACCGGGACCCTTGCCAGCTACGGACGCCAGGGGCAGGAGTTCACCTTCTTCGAGATCGATCCGGCCGTGGCCCGGATCGCCCAGAATCCGCAGTACTTCACCTTCCTACGCGATACGCCGGCCCAGGTGCGGATCGTCCTGGGGGACGCCCGGCTCACCCTGGCCGACGAGCCCGACGGGCAATTCGACCTGCTGGTGCTCGACGCCTTCAGTTCCGACGCGATTCCCATGCACCTGCTGACCCGGGAAGCACTAGCGCTCTACCTCCGCAAGCTGACCGCCGAGGGCGTGTTGGCCCTGCACATCTCCAATCGGTATCTGGATCTGGGGCCGTTGGTCGGACGCCTGGCGGAGGATGCGGGCGTAGTCTGCCGCATCTCGAACGACGTGAAGATCGATCCGAAAGAGCAGCAGGGGCTCAAGAACGCCTCGACCTGGGTCGCCTTGGCCCGGCAGGACCAGGACTTGGGAAAGCTGACCGCCGAGCCACGGTGGAAGCCGATCGACGTGCGGCCCGGCGATCCTCTGTGGACCGACGACTACTCCAACATCCTCGCCGCGTTTACCAGAGGGCGTCAGCACTGATCGGCCAGCCGCGGCTCCGGAGGATCTTGATGATTGCGTCGTGGTCCGCCTGACGTTGGTTGAGCCGTGGCTGGAGGGTTTGCCGCTTCGTGGGCGTCAACACGGTGACGCGTCCCTGGCGCACGATCCGCTCGCTCTCGCGGACCTGGGAGCGGAACATCCGCTCGTTCTTGGTCAACTCGTCCTGGACTTTGTCGAACCGCGCCAGCCATTGCGAGGCCCGAGCCGAGGGCGACTCGTTCTTGAGTTCCTTGGCGTCCCAGGCCTCCAGGCAGCGGTTTTCCGAGAAGATGTAGACGGCCTTCGTCTCGTCGAGGACCGACTCGACGACGACCTTCAAGGCATCGTCCTGGAAGAAGCACGAGAGGCCGTGGCGTTTGCCGAAGCGGTAGTGCGACCAGAGGACGCGCCGCCCCTCCTGGTCCCAAGTCTGCAACCAGCCGTGCTTGTCGTTGTCCTGATAGTTGACCGACGTCAGCGGGCTGTTGTCTTCGTAGAAGGCGACCGTCTGGCCGTTCAACAGGCCCTGGCGGTGGCTGGTGATCGCGAAGACGGCCCCGCTGTCATAGCGGAGCGTGGTCACCGAGGTGCTGTTGTTGCCCCACTGGTCGACCAGGCCCGACACGTTGCGTTTATCGCCTTCCACGACCTTGCTGTCCAGCACGCTGCCCGAGGGGAACTCGATCCGAAACGCTTCCTTGGCCGAGGTGAGGTCGCCGGTGATCACCGGTTTGGCGAGCGAGCCGGCGGAGGCGGGGCCTACCGCCAGGTATTCCCGCTTCTCCTGCACCAGTTGAGCCACCTGCACGGCGGTCAAGACATAGTGCGGCTGGCCGGACTTGGTGGGCCAGAGGCTGATGCCCAGCACCCGCCCTTCCTCGTTGATCAGCGGTCCGCCGACGTTGGTCTGGCGCACCACAGCCGTGGTCTCGACCCAGGTGGCGTTGGCGTCGAACTTCGCGATCCGCTTCTGGTCGATTCCTTGTTCGGCGAGGCGAGAGCGGAGCTCGCTCCCCGGGCAGATCCGGGCCACCCGGCCTTGGGCCGGCGCCGAGAAGAGCCCCTGGCAACCGCCCAGCGCGACGACAAGCTCTTTCTCGCGGGGAAACTGCTGGGCAAGGGGAAGGGGCGTAAGGCCTTTCGACCGCGTCGTGCGCACCAGCGCCAGGCCGTTGCCGTCGGCCGGGATGCACGTCTCGATGATCTCCACCCGCTTGCGATCATCGAAGGTCACCTCGCCCTTCGACATCTTCTCGATGATCTGGGCACTGGTGACGATCGTCCCTTGCTGATCGACGACAAAACCGCTGCCATAGGCACTGTCGGTGTCGATCCAGACCAGCGACGCTCGGACCTTATCGCGCAACTGCGTGACGGCCTCTTCGCTGAGCCCCTCGACCGGCTTCTTCTTCTCGACAGGCGCAGGGGCCGGGGGAGGAGGCGGAGGCGGGTTCGAGGCCACGGGCGTGGGCTTGGCCGGCGTCGAGTCCTGGCCGCCCCCAGAGGGCAAGAACTGCGACCCGAACTCCGTATTGCAGCCGCTCGATATCCCAACGACCAGCAAACCCGTAACGATCGCGCTACGCACGAACTTCATGTGCTCTTCTCCCATAATCGCTGCCCCTTGATGAGTCACCGAAGTCCCCTTCAAGGATCGCATTTCCCCCCAATATGGTAACCTGGGGAACCGGCATTCGCAAGAGAGTCCGCAAGGTTTTCCAGACGAGACGCCATCCCTGCTCCTTCTTTCCAGGAGGAGTGGGCTCAAGCCACGGAGCCTTCGCGCGATCCCTCCTTTCACTATTGCAACAGATGGTTACAGGACGGGCAAGCATTTTTTTCCATCGCACCCCCACCGCTTGAGGGAGAGAATTGTGGAAAGCCTCGAGTGGTGCGTTGCATATTTTCGGGCGATCCAGATTTCTGCAAGTGGACAAACAACAATCGGTTACGGCTATCCGTCGAGTCGCAAGTCTTATAATACTAAAGTGGGGATGTGTTGCATAATTCACGCTCACACCACCCCTATTGGCCATCCTACCTAACCCTGTAGACCTGCACACCGATCGTCTATCTTTCGGCGGCGTTTCTGACAGATTCTGAAAGGGAAGGTGAAACATGGCCCCCGAAGGAAGACTGCCCGGTCTTCGGTGCCGAGCGCGGCAGACGTTCCGCCCCACCAGAAGCCACTAGAGCGTCCTTGAGAAACAACCGTATTGTCAATGATCGATAGGGCAAGCGTTTCAGCTGCCAACGATGAGTCTAGCCGAACGGCTGGCCCAATTTCTACTGTTATCGCGTCTGCAAGAAGAAAAATCGCTGCAATTGCGATTACCCCCCCATGGTGGTAATCAACTCCTGACAGTAGCGCAAGCGGTTCCAGGACAGCGAACACGTCCTGCGCGTTACCGCTCGATTCCCCGCACCCAGGCGTGAAACTCGCGGATCAACGTCGTCTCGTCCGTCGTGTTGCGCCGCTGGAGAAAGCGTTCGAGGGGTTCCAGGGGCAAGAGGGGAAATGAGTCGCTTCGCGACTGCCTGGCGTAGGTTCCGTCGACTTGGAGTTGATAGACGTGAATGACCGCCCCGTCGCACAGCCAGACCTCTGGCACCCCGAGCGCTCCGTAGATCCCCAGTTGATCGAGGGAGCTGCTGGTGAGATCAACCTCAACTGCCAGATCGGGTGGAGGATCCGTGGCCAAGTCAATCTCCTCGCGCCCACGGATCCGCGGCTCATTGGCGATGTAGTAGCATTCATCCGGCTCCACACCGCGCTGTTTCAGCTCGCTTTTGAGCGTCGTCGAGCCTCCGCTGCTGACGGGAATCCCCCATTCCAGCGTCGTCGTTTCGATCATCCGCCCAAGCAACGTCTTGATCCGCTCATGCTCGCGCGAAGGCGACATGATCTCCAGGGCCCCTCGATCATAGGTGAAGCGAGTCCCACGGCGATCTGTCTCGGCCAGCAGGGCCTGGAAGGTGGCCCAGGTGACGTTGCTCAGTACGACGCGATTCTCGCCCTGGACGGCTGCGACCGACATAAATCTCAACCTTGACAGCCTGCGAGTTCGGGAAAACGACCGAGCCTCAAGCGTATTGTAGTTCCCCCCACCCTTGAAGAGAAGACGCAGGAAGCCAGCACGGGGAGTGGCGACAGTTGCTTCATTGACAAGCGACGAATTCTCCGGGGAGCTGCTGCAGAAGCCCCCCGATAGAAAGAGAGGATCCGCCGTTCGTCATGGATTGCCTAGCGTCAAAGGCTCGGCGGATTCTCTCTTTCTAGTTCTAGTCGTCCATCCGGAGAATGCCGTTCAAGAACAGCTCGCCGAGCGTCTCCCAGGCCAGCTCCTGATCGGCCGAACAGCCGACCGACCATCTGCCGTCATCCGATTCCCGCGACCAGCGGACTGTGCCGGCCAAGGTCAGGTCCATCCCCGAGTTGTCGTCGTGCAGGCGAAGCACCACCGCCTCGTCCTCGGCCAGCGGATTGGCGACAGCAACACAGAATCCCTGGCGAGAAATGTCGAGCAGCATCCCCTGCAGCACGCCAACCAACTCATCCACGCGCCGCTGGAGTTGGACGTGCAGCGAATCGGGATCCACAACGTGATGACGCGGCCGATGGGGATAAAGCGAATAGGAGGCCATGGCAGCAAACACCCTCCCGCGATGCAGGAACCTCGGTCCGAATCTATTACCGAACGACGCGTGCCAAGGCACGACGGCGGCTGGCGGGTCCCGGAAGCTGCAATGCTAGCGGCAAGCACCGCTCATCGCCCGACGTGCGTACTAGTTACTCTAACTCACAGAATGCCCTTCCTCTGGCTATTGCAGTCGGCGTCATTGACGTGACGCAAGTACTTGTCAGCACTGCATCTAAACATAGGTTACTAACGAGCTTTTGACCGAAAAACAGGTGTCAAACTCGGCGTAATCATCCAGCCTTTCCTAGACCGCAACTCTTCTTAACCGTCAAAGTCCACCCGAACTGCACACGCAGAAAATTCCCACACATCTGTATAGAGTTCCAGCCGATGTAGGAATAAAGATCTGGATGCGCACCGGGCTGGCACACGACCCCAGCACGTGGCACAACGAAACCGAATCCATCGAACCCGACGCACGGGGTAATTCGTATGATGAAATCCTCTCGTCTGCTCATCTCTGGGATGGCCCTGACGGTGGCCCTGGGAACCGCCTCGGCGTTTAGCGCCGAAGCGATTATCAAGCTGGCATCGACCCAGACCATCAAGCTCGGCAGTCAGAGTGCCCTGGAGACCGTACCGGTGGTCTCCAGTGTGGCCCTGGATCCGACCGGGCAACTGATGGCCACGGCCGGCGACGACCACGTGGTGCGGCTGATCAACGTTCTCAGTGGCCAGACGCTTCGCCGCCTGGTCGCGCACACCGACTGGGTACAAAGCGCCGTATTCAGTCCCGACGGCCGCATCTTGGCTACCGCCGGCAAGGACCGGCGGATCCTCCTGTGGAGCATCAACGCCGATCAACCCTATCGCTACCTGGCCGACGACGCGCGGGGCATTTCGGCCCTCGCCTTCAGTTCCGACGGACGTCTGTTGGCCGCCGCCGGCTTCCAGCCGCGGATCTGGGTCTATGACGGGATCAACGGACAACTCGTCCGGACGCTGGAGGCTCCGGGCGCGGACATTCGGACCGTGGCCTTTTCGCCGAACGGGCAAGAGTTGGCTGCCGCCGGACGCGAGGGACGCATCCGGATCTGGCAGGTGGCGACGGGCAGCGTCGCGCGCGACCTGGACGCCGGCGATCACCGCCGGATTCATGCCCTGACGTATTCGCCCGACGGCAGCCAGTTGGCGGCCGGCGGCGAAGCCCCGGGGGTCCGCCTCTGGGATACGCGAAGCGCGACGCTCGCCACCACCCTGCCGGCCCGCCCGGGCAAGGTCATGTCGCTGGCCTTCTGCGGCACCGAGACCCTGGCTGCGGGCGGCAGCGACGACGTGATCCGCATCTGGACTCTCGACACGCGGAGCGAGCGGTATCAACTGGTCGGCCACACCGGAACGGTCTCGTCCCTGGCCTGGGACACGCAGGCCTCGCTCCTGCTTTCCGGGAGCTTTGACACCACGGTGCGGACGTGGCAACTGAAACAAAAGGACGTGGAATCCATTTCGCGGCGATAACTCGAGATCGCAGCGTCAACATCTACACGGAGGTAGGTTGTGGGCCTGTTGCACAGCGTTCATCAGTTACACCGCCAATTGCGGCGGTTCTGGTCACCCTCTTCGCACCGAACCGAATCCGCGCAGCCGCGGCCATTGCGGCTCGAGCCGTTCGAGTCGCGCCGGCTCATGAGCTTCACGCCCACGCCGGTTCAGGTCGGGGCGGTCTACTATGAGGACGCCGGCGAAGAAGACGCGGCCGGCGACACCATCGAGATCACTTGGAGTGGCGGCGAAGCAGGGACGCAACTGACCAAGTTGACGATCGACACCGACAAGGGCGGCGACGGGCTGAGCGTGGGCGACGCCTTCTTCGACACGGCCGCCGGCGGCCTGGGCGACTACGGCTCGTTCCCCCTGACGATCCTCGGCAGCGAGGGGTTCGAGGTGGTCAGTGCCACGGTCGTCGATGGCGGCACGAAGCTCGAGCTGACCTTCCGCGGCTTCGATGCGGGGGAAAAGCTCCGCTTGAGCGTCGACGTCGACGAGCAAGGCTACGTCGATGAGCTCGACCCGAACCCGGCCAACGCCGTTTGCGAAGGCAAGGAATTCCAGAGTTCCAAGCTCTTTGCCACCTTCGAAGCGCCCCACTTCTACGAGGCCACGGGGACGGCCCGGTTCTACGACAAGTACACGGTCACCTCGGGCCTCTCCCTGCCCATTGACAGCTACATGCCGCCCGGCAGCGAGCCGCATTCCGAACGCACCGCCGGGTCGTTCTTCCAGTTGACGCAGAACCCGCTGCCGATCACCATCGCCGGGACCGTCTACGAGGACGTTGATCTCGACAATATCCAAGACTCCGGCGAGCAGGGAATCGCCGGCACGAACCTCGCGCTTTGGGAATTGGTCAACGGTCAGTACGTCAACACGGGCAAGACCGCGGTGACCGACGCCAACGGCCACTACACGTTCGAGGGCGTCACGCCGGGCACCTACCGGATCGTCGAGACCCAGCCGAGCGGCTACTTCAGCATCGGCGCCACGGCCGGCAAGGTCGGCGGCAGCACGCGGGGCTTGGTGACCAGCGTCGACGTGATCAGCAGCGTCAGCCTCGTCGGCGGCGAAAACAGCGTGAGCAACGACTTCGCCGAGGCCAAGCCGGCCAAGCTCAGCGGCTACGTCTACCACGATGCCGACAACGACGGCGTGCGCGATGCGGGCGAGACGGGCATCGGCGGGGCCACGGTGCGGATCCAGTATCTCCCGTCCAGCGGAGCGATCCCCTCGCCCATCGAGGTCCAGACGGATGCCAACGGCTATTGGTCGGTCGACGGCCTTATGCCGGGCAACTACCGGGTGGAAGAAGTCCAGCCCAGCGGCTATCTCGACGGCCTGGATGCGGCCGGTACGGCCGGCGGCTCGGCCCACAACCCGGGCGACCTGATCGACGGAATTCGCCTCCATAGCGCCCAGGTGGGCCAGGAGTACAACTTCGGCGAACTGCGGCCCAGCACGATCAGCGGCCGCGTCGTGGCCGACGCCGATGCCGACGGCGAGTACGACCAGGGCGAACTGCTCTTAGGCGGTGTGACCGTCTACTTGTTGGACTCCTCGGGCAACCGGATCGCCACCGCGGTGACCGACGCCAACGGCGAGTACAGCTTCACCGGCCTGGCCCCGGGCCTGTACGCGGTCGAAGAAGTTCAGCCGCAAGGCTATTACGATGGGCTCGACCGGATCGGCTCGGCTGGCGGCTCGCTCTTGCCGACCGACTCGATCATCGACATCCAGTTGGTCTCCGGCACCAACGCCGTACGTTATGACTTCTACGAACTCTTGCCCAGCACGATCAGCGGCCGCGTCGTGGCCGACGCCGACGCCGATGGCGAGTACGAACAGGGCGAACGGCTCCTAAGCGGCGTGACCGTCTACTTGTTGGACTCCTCGGGCAACCGCATCGCCACCGCGGTGACCGACGCCAACGGCGAGTACAGCTTCACCGGCCTGGCCCCGGGCGCGTATGGCGTGGAAGAGGTCCAGCCGCAAAACTACTATGACGGCATCGACCGGGTCGGGTCGGTTGGCGGAACGCTCGTGCCGCCCGATTCGATCAAGGAAATCCGCCTGATCTCCGGCACCAATGCCGTGCGCTACGACTTCTACGAGCTCTTGCCCAGCCGGATCAGCGGCCGCGTCGTGGCCGACGGCAATGCCAACGGCGTGTACGATCCGGGCGACCAGCTCTTAAGCGGCGTGACCGTCTACCTGTTGGACGCCTCGGGCAATCGGATCGCCACGACCGTGACCGATGCCAATGGCGAGTATGCCTTCGAGAATCTGGCCCCCGGCACCTACGGCGTCGAGGAAGTCCAGCCGCAAGACTACTATGACGGCATCGACCGGGTCGGCTCGGCCGGCGGAAGCCTGGTGTCCCCCGACTCGATCAAGGAAATCAAGCTCGTCTCCGGTACTGATGCCATCCGCTACGACTTCTACGAGCTGCTGCCGAGCAACATCAGCGGCCACGTGATCGCCGATGGCAACAACAACGGCATCTACGATCAGGGCGACCAGCTCTTGAGCGGTGTGACCGTCTACTTGTTGGACGCCTCGGGCAATCGGATCGCCACGACGGTGACCGACGCCAATGGCACGTACAGCTTCACCAACCTGGCCCCCGGCACCTATGGTGTCGAGGAAGTCCAGCCGCAAGGGTATTTCGACAGCGTCGATAAGGTCGGCACCGAGGGTGGAACGCTCTTGCCGCCTGACTCGATCAAGGAGATCACGCTCGTCTCCGGCACTCAGGCGACCGACTACGACTTCTTGGAGCTGCCGCCGGTCACCCTCTCCGGGTTTGTCTATGTCGACAACAATAATAACGGCGTCCGCGACCAGGGCGAGGAAGGCATTGTCGGCGTGACGCTGCAACTGCTCGGCGCTGATGGCAAGCCCACCGGGGTGACCGTCACGACCGGCGCCAATGGCTACTATCGCTTCGAAGGCCTGGAACCGGGCAAGGCCTACGGCGTGGCCGAGCTCCAGCCGAGCGGCTATCTCGATGGCCTGGACGCGGCCGGCACCGCCGGCGGCACGGCCCACAACCCGGGCGACTCGATCACCGACATCGCGCTCGCAGCGGGCCAGAACGGCAAGAACTACAACTTCGGCGAACTGCGCCCGTCGAGCATCGGCGGCCGGGTCGTATTCGACAGCGACAACAACGGCCGGATCGACGCTGGCGAGAAGCCGATCGCCGGCGTGACCGTCTGGCTCCTGGACGCGTCGGGCAACCGCATCGCCTCGACCACAACCGACGCCAACGGCCGCTACGTGTTCAACAACCTCCTGCCCGGCACCTATGGCGTCGAAGAGATTCAGCCGGCCGGCTACTACGACGGTCTCGACCTGATCGGCACAGCCGGCGGAACGCAGTCGGCCAATGATCGGCTCACCGGCGCGGTCCTCATCGTGGGAACCGAGGCGACCAACTACGACTTCCTGGAGTTGCAGCCGGGCACGATCTCCGGCTACGTGTTCCAGAAGGGCTCGACGGTCCGCATCAAGGAAGGCGACCCGATCCCCGATCCTCAGACGTTAAGCGACGGCCAGTTCACCAAGGGTGACAAGCCGCTGGCCGGCGTCGTGCTGCGTCTGTGCGATGGCAGCGGCGCCCCGATCCTGGACGCCAACGGCAAGCCGATCACCACGAGGACCGACGCCAACGGCTTCTACCAGTTCACCGGCCTGGAACCGGGGTCGTACTCGATCCTGGAAGACCAGCCCAGCGGGTACTACGACAGCGTCGATTCGGCGGGCTCCCACGGCGGCATCGCGATGAACCCGCACGACGCCCTCTATCCGGCGACCCTCAAACTGCTGGCGGTCGATCCGCACAACGACGCGATCGTGCGGCTCTATGTGGGGGCGGGCGAGACGGCCGTGTCGTACAACTTCAGCGAAGTGCGGATCGAGAACGTGCCGCCGGTCCCACCGCCTCCGCCACCGCCGACCAATATCACGATTCCGTCCATGCCGCAGTCCAATCCGGTCGGCGAACGGACAGTCCTGCACTCGTATTACGTGGCCTCGCCCGTGCAGCGAGTCCCCGTGACCCTGGCCGGGGGCGGCGGGCTCATGCCGGTCGCCTACACCTGGCACCTGAGCGTGGTCAATGGCGGCCAGCCGCGACGGGAGAACGAGGGGAACAAGGCGGTGGCCGACTCCTCGAGCGTGTACTTCAACCCGGTCGCGTGGAACGGGTCCGACATGAACCGGGCCGAGTGGGTCAGCATGGATATGGAGGGCAAGCCGGTGAAGAAGGCCACCTTCGGGATCGAAGGGGGCCGGCCGTTGGTCGGCGATTTCAACGGTGACGGGCGGATCGACCTCGGCGTGTTCTTCGATGGCCTGTGGTTCCTCGACCTCAACGGCAACGGCGTCTGGGACGACGGCGACCTGTGGGTCCGCCTGGGCAAGGAAGGCGATCAGCCCGTGGCCGGCGACTGGGACGGCGACGGCAAGACCGACTTGGGGATCTTTGGCCCGTCCTGGGTCGGCGACAGTCGCGCCGTGTCCCACGAGCCGGGCTTGCCCGACAGCGACAACGTCGAGCCCAGCGGCCGTTACAAGAACGTCCCGCCCAAGCCCGAGGAAGCCACGATCGGCTGGCGGACCATGAAGCGCACCGCCCAGGGCAAGCTCCGCTCCGACCTGATCGACCACGTCTTCCAGTATGGCAGCGAGGGCGACATGGCCGTCTCCGGCGACTGGAACGGCGACGGGATCACCAACATCGGCCTGTTCCGCGACGGCACCTGGTACCTCGATGCCGACGGCAACGGCCGCTGGACCCCCGGCGACGTGTACGTCGAGTCGGTCGGCGCCGCGGGCGATATCCCGGTCGTCGGCGACTGGAACGGCGATGGGGTCGATGAACTGGGCGTCTACCGCAAGGGCACCTGGTATCTCGACATCAACGGCGATCGCACCCTCGACGCCCGCGACAAGGTCCTCCGCCTCGGCGGTCCACACGACCGGCCGTACGTGGGCGACTTCAATGGCGATGGCGTCGACGAGATCGGCGTCTACAAGGACGGCCGCTATCCGGAGAACAAACAGGCCGCCGAACCCGGCCAGCCCGAGGAAGGCCCAGCCGAGACCGTGGCCACCCGTCCCGACACCGGAACGGCGACCGAGTAGGCAACAGGCGGCTGTCAGTTTCGGCCCATCGGCTGTTTCAGAACCCCCTCTCCCTCCGGGAGAGGGCCGGGGTGAGGGGAGCTGTCGATGGCCCTATCCATGGCAGTTCCCCTCACCCTAACCCTCTTCCGGAGGGAGAGGGGACTGGAATTGCCACGTCGTGACGCAGCCGCTTACTGCCGACCGTCTGCTTCTCTCACCCCTCATACCGATTGAACCACGCGCGCCGGTCGAACGGCAGCTTCTCGTTCTGGGCGCCGGGTTCGCGGGCAATGCCGAGGGGGAGGATCACGCGCACGGTGAGGTGCGAGGGGATGCCGAGGAGCTTGGCCACGCGGAGGGCGACGTTGTCGAAGCGGAGCACGCCGTCGAGCCAGACGGTGGCGTAGCCCAGGGCGGTGGCGGCAAGGAACATGTTTTCCACGGCCGCGGCGCAGTCTTCCACGGCGAAGGAGAGGTCGCCTACGGTCGGGCGGGAATCGATGACGCAGACGAGGATCGCTTTGGCCGTAAAGCAGACCGGCCGGCTGACGATCGCCGCGAGTTGCTTGAGCACCTCCGGGTCGTCGACGATCACGAACGAGGTGGTCTGCTCGTTCTTGCCCGAGGGGGCGTGAATCCCGGCTTCGACGATCTTGCGCAGATCCTCGCGGGGAATCGGTGTGTCGCGGAATTCGCCCCGGTAGCTGTAGCGGTTCTGAATGGCCTCAAAGATGTCCATCCTAGCCTCCTGTCCGATGATGCGGTGCTTGATGTCTTGCGGCTACTTCCCTGCCGTGGCCCCGGGCTGGCAGTAGGCCAACGCCAAGAGGGCGTAGCCGGTGACCAGGCTCGGCTCGCCTTCGAGCCAGCGGGAGTTCTCGTTGACCCAGGAGCCATCGGGCTTCTGGCGGCGAATCAGCTCGTCGCGCAATTCGCGGCGCCAGTCGTGCTTCGTGCCGTCGGGGGTCTGGATCGTGTCGACCTTCATCGCGTCGAGGGCCTTGGCAAAGGTGTGATAGTAGTAATACAGGCCGGCGGTGCCCATGAAGGGGTTCTGTTTCACGTCGTAATGCTTCTGGATCCACTCGAATGCCGATTTGACGCGTGGATCGTCGGGCCCAACGCCGGCGTAGATCATGCTTTTCAGACCGGCGTAGGTCATCGAGCCGTAGCTTCGCAGGCCGCCGTTGGGGAGCTTGCCGGCCTGGCTTTCGCCGCCGGCCGCGGCCGTGTAGTAGAAGCCGCCGTCGGGGTTCTTGGCGGCCAGGCCGGTGGTGTTGTGCGGGCTTTCCAGGTTCTGGCAGCGGGAGACGAAGACCAGGGCCTTTTTGATCGCCTCATCGTCCGGGCCATTGCCCAGGGCGTTCAGGGCCTCGACGAGGAACTGCGTGTTCGACAGGTCGGGACGTTGGTGCTTGCCGTAGCCGGCGCCGCCGTAGGTGGGGTCATCGACGCTCTTGCCTTCGCTTTCGTCCCACTGTTCGCCCTTGAGGAACTTCTCGGCTCCTTTGAGGATCTTGTCATACCGCCCGTCACGGTTGGCCGCCGCGAAGCAGACGATGGCGATGCTGGTCTCGTAGTTGCGGTAGAGGGTGTCTTTCTGGTAGATGCCGCCGTCGGGCTGGACAAAGCCTTCGAGATACTTCAGGCTCTTGGCCACCACCGGGTCGTTGACGCTACGGCCGTTACGCAGGACGCCCGTAGTGACCACGGCGGTCACGCCCGGGCCGGCGTAGGTGGCAAACGATCCGTCGGGCCCCTGGGCCTTGGTCTGGAGGAAGCTGACCGCCCGATCGACCGCCTGCTGATAAGCTTGCTGGTCGCCGGCCGGCGCGTTCGGCTCGGCGGCCTGGGCCGTGTTGAGAGCCAGGATCAGGCTGGCGGCAATTGCAAGGCACGCATGATGACGGCTGTGCATGAGAGACCTCTCCACGGAAGGAAAATGTCGCGGGGTACTGCTCGGAACCGGATTGGAAACAGGTTCTCGGAGTATTCTACCGCTCTGGGGCGCAAGATTCCTTTGGATCGCCACACCGGGAGGCATCCGTCCCTTGCCGACGCCCCCCTGAATACGGACCATGCACTATTGTATCTCACGCCTGCTTTGGTCGGAGAGCGGTGGAACAAGTCGATTGCCTGTCCCCTCACAGGTAGGGCGTTTGGTTTTTCGTGCGCGTCGCCTTCCTCTGTGGCCAAAAACCTTGGGGGTTCGACGAAGTCGGAACCTGCAGGGAGACAAGCAGTTGCAACTATCGCGCAAATCGCAACTTCATCCCTCAGGTGAGAATGGCCAGGATCTCCGACTCGTCCATAATCAGCAACTCCTCGCCGTCGATCTCCACCTCGGTGCCGCCGTAGCGATTGAAGACCACGCGGTCGCCCTCGCTGACCTGATGTCTGACCCGGGTTCCATCAGGCAAGAGGCGGCCGTCGCCGACCGACAACACGCGGCCTTGTTGTGGCTTATGTTGGGCGACGTCGGGCAGCACGATGCCGCCGGCTGTGGTGGCTTCCGCTTCAACGCGTCGGATGATGATCTTGTCGCCCAAGGGCACCAGTTTCATGTTTCCCTCGACTCCTCGCTGGGTAAAACGTACGACACCGCCACGCGCCGTGCGCACGCTAGGGCCTCTTGCCAAACGGGCATTGTTACACGAAGGCCGTTTGACCGACAAGGGGGTCGGCCATATAGACCGGAGGAAGGGTCAGTGCTGATCGGGAAAAAACTCTTGAGCGACGCTGGCGAGTTGGTAGACTCGCTAGGGTGGGCCTCGAAACGACGCGATGGAATACTGGGCGGCCAGCCTGTTGAGTCGGTCCTGACCTCCGCCCGTTGAGCCCTTGCCGGCTCCGGGGCTGACCCTATGGAGTGGGCAGTCCACGAGTTCGGGGTTGATTCGAGCGGCCGGTTGTAGTGCCCGGGGAAAGCAGACTCGGACGGGCTCGACGACCGCCATTGTCCATATTGGGGGGCGTCTTGCAGCCTTTCCGAGGATGTTTCCACCCGCCAGATCCTCCTGGGCCGTGCGCTCCTGACTGCGCAGGCTGGCCGCCGATCTTTGGGCCCCACAGAAACAAAGTGGGCCCTTTCTGGCCGGGTCCTTTCTTGATCCGCAGCCGCATCTTCCCGATACTTTCGGAATGAGCATCGCGCGATCGCCGCTGTTGGAAGCCCGCCGCTTGAGTCGT
Source organism: Thermoguttaceae bacterium (assembly GCA_039680305.1). GTDB lineage: Bacteria > Planctomycetota > Planctomycetia > Pirellulales > Thermoguttaceae > JBDKTH01. Next base: position 27,720 of record JBDKTH010001375.1, read on the forward strand.
CGCCTGCCGAACCGGCAGGGGTGGCTTCTGGAAGACATTGATCTTGAGCTTCAGGCCG
>JBDKTH010001088.1:0-2334 GCA_039680305.1 Thermoguttaceae bacterium
CAGAAATGCGGCGGTTTCCTGCTGGATCGTTGGACTGCGGAGATACTTGTGAGCCCAGACGATGCTCTCGACAAACGCCCCGGTGGTCGTCTTCTGGCAGCGAGGCATCAGCCAGCCGGCGTCGCGCACGGCCGCATCGTTGTCGGCCGGGCGGCCGGTCAGTTGGGCATACATCGTCGCTGCGGCCAAGGTGCAGCCGATCGTGTAGGTGTTCTGCTCCGGGGCGTAGATCTTCGTGACCTTATCGAGTTTCTTCAGCGGCCGGGTTCCATAGTCGGTCTTGCACCAGCCCACGCCGATCCCGCCGCTTTCGCAACGGAACGACTCGCGGAAACCCATGTACGCCTTCAGCGACTGAAAGAACCGCTCTTTGTCCTCCTTCGACGCGTAGCTAGTCAGCCGGCCGATGGCGCAGGCGATCTCGCCGCCGTCGGCCACGTAGCACTCGTTCCCCTCGGGATAATAGCCATAGCCCATCAGATAGCCGCCGTCCTCACGCTGTTCGGCGATCTGCGCCCGGCCCCAGGCAAGGGCCGCCTCCAAGTAGTCCTTGCGACCAGTCAGGTCATACGCCGCCAACAGCCCCCGGGCACCGCGGTTGTCGATATAGCCGATGCCGGAAAACTTCCCGTCGCCTCGCTTGCGTTGCGTCTTGACAAGGCGGTCGCAGATCTTCAGAAGCGTGTCGCGCACGTCGACCGAGGTACGGATCGATGATTGCTCGCGGCCTGCGGCCAGCAACCGGCAGTCGACGCGTAACTTCTTCCAGTCAAACGCATCAGCCTGGGCCTCAAACGCAAGCAGCTCTTTGGTCTGGCCGGCTTCAATCTGCACGGGAGTGGTCTTCTCCAGTCGTGGCTTGCTCGCCGGGCTGTCGGCAACCTGGGCATGAAGCTCCCACGGTCTGGCTGTGGTCCCATGGTTGGCCACTTGCACGAAGACCCGCATCCGGACTTGTCCGCCCTCGACGTCAAACTGCGGCCGAATGCCGACGAGTGTTGCGCCGCTGACCATCTGCTCGACCAACCGGACAAACGCTTCGCCCCACGCGCGATCGGCGGCCGGGAACAGGTCGTGGCTGGTCACGCCGAAACAGGCCCACACGCCGCCGGCGCAGTCGCCGCTAAGGTGGTAAAACAGGCTGGCCGCGGGGCGACCGTCGGGCAGGAGCAGGAGCGGAACCGCGTAGGCCAGCTTTTCCGTGGGCGCCGTCCGGGTATGCCGCCGTTCCGACCGTTCGAGCAGGAGGAGATTGTCGGTGAGAATCGTCGCCGTCTGGCCCGACGCCTGACCGCCGAGCGTCAACTCCGGCCCGAACACCGTCTGGCCAGACGCGGCCCGCAGGCCTGCAACGTCGCTGAACGCTTCAGAGCCGAAGAACGCCGTGACTTCGAAAGGTCGCGGACGCATCTTGAGTTCCGCCCCAAACGTGCGCAACAAGACCGACTCGCTCGGCACCAGCCGCATCTGGCCCGCGTTGAGTTCCGCCGGCAGGCCGCTGGAGCGCCACTGGACTTCGGCGAGTTCGAAGGTCCTGCGTCCCTTTCCCACGAGGTTTGCCGGAAACCCAAATCGGACGCTGGCGATCCGGTCGGTGTGGGGATAGTCGTTCCGGCCGCCGCGGTCTTTGGAGGCATAGGCCACGAACTGTCCGGTCGATAGTTCGTAGGTTTTCCAGCCCGGCGTCAGATCGACGATGGCCTTCCAGCGGGAGCCGTCCGACTCGGTCAATTCGAGACACAGATACTTGGTCTGCTCGTCGCCCCGAGCGCGGAAGTGGAGGATCGTGTGGTCGGCAGTGCCCTTGCCGCTGAGAATCAGGTAACGATAGCCGCGGAGTTCGGGAACGACGACCCGCACGGCCGGCCGACCGTCGGCATCTTGGCCCAACGACACCTCGGCCGGATCCGGGCCTTTCTTTGCCTGGTCGGCCAGACCGGCGACGGTGGCCTTGGTCAGTTCCACAATCGCCTTCGGCGAAGCGCCGGCAGCCTTGGCTGTATCCGCCCAGCCGTCCGGCGACGGATACAGCGGCTCGGTGAAGCAGGGGCCGCCGAGCGTGATCAGGCGTCCGCCACTGCGGAGGAACCCTCGCAAGGCCCGCGTGTCGGCCGGATAATGGCCGCCATAGGGAAGGATCAGCAGGTCGATGCTCTCGGCATTGAGCACGCTCCGGTCGGTCAACTCGCGGGTATCCAACAGATTCGCGCCGAACCCGGCCTGTTCGAGCCGCGAGGCCAGGCTCCTGGGGTCCGAAGCGCCGCTGGCCGCCGGCACCCGGTCGCACCACAGCCCGACGGCCCCTTTGACCGTTCGGCGGAGCGTGCGAACCTT
>JBDKTH010000089.1:0-2559 GCA_039680305.1 Thermoguttaceae bacterium
GGCCCGGTTTCGGCTCTTCGCCCCGGACGGCTTGCAGGCTGGACCAACTGCTCATTGCGTAGCCGAGGGCAACCACAACGACAAAACCGAAACGGCAAGTGGCACTCAAAGGCGAAGCCAATGGAGAACTCCCGTGAAAGCCGCGATGCAAAGAGGCATCGAAATAAGGTCCTATCATCCTATCGTAATTGGCCGCCGTCTCCATCTCACGGCGTCATCCACCAAGACTTGGCTTTTGGTCGCTCGCTCGTCCCAGTTGTAGGGGGAGTCACGCCGCTTGAGGCTTGGCTGCCTGGAGCCTGACTGCTCAAAGGCTGGCTGCCCGACGATGAACTGCTTGGCGACGGGCTGCTCGGCGCTTGTGCGACCACCGTACCGCTGCGCAGGCACTCCTGCGGTGTAACCATCCCATCGCCGTTCAGATCGAACTTGGCGAATTCGCGAGCTTTCTCGTCCGACCAGTCGCGGGTATACTCGGCCATCGACACCTGCCCGTCATGGTTCGTATCCTGGCTGGTGAACCAAGAGGGGAGCCCTGCGGGGAGACGCTCCTGGGGCGTGAGAAAGCGGTATGACTTGCGCGAACTTGTGGTGCTCGATCCTGACGGCGAGTCGGAGGCCGATGGCCCGGACATCATGCCCGGCCCCGGCATCATCCCAGGGCCTGGTGGCCCCGACATCATTCCCGACCCTGGGGGCCCAAATCCATTGCCCTGGCCGTGGTCGTGCGACCCTTCGCCCTGCTGCCGTTCGCGGCCCCGTTCGACCAGCCAGGTCGTCAACTCGTCCGCGGTGATCTGGCCGTCCTGGTTGCGGTCGGCCGCGGAGGGATCTCTCCGCATCTGGCCCCACTCGTCCTTGTCGAGCACGCCGTTCTGATTCCGGTCGTAACGTCGGAGGATGCTTTCGCCAAAGCCGCGAAGGCGGGGATCGCTCCCCGGCGTGGCTGCTGTCGTCGACGCAGCGGCGCTGGCTGGTGTGGCGATGGCCGATCCGGCAGCGACCGGTGCAGAAGTCCCGAACCCTGGCACGAGAGTGATCGTCGGATTCGCGCCAAACCCTGGCACGCCCGGCGTCGCGGTTGGTGTGGACGAAGCACCTGCCGGATTGGACGAAGACGAATTGGGCTGCTGAGGGGCGGCACCGTTGGGCGGTGGCGCGGAACCGCCCGGCGGTCCGCCGGGACGGCCGAACTGGCTCATCGCTTCCAATGCCTGGTTGATCGAAATCGGCTGTCCCGCGGGCAGTCCGGCGCGGCTCGCCAGGAACTCATACATCCTCCGCCGTTCTGCCGGCACTTCAGCGGGTTCGATGGTTCCGTTGCCGTTGGTGTCCATGCTGCGCATGAAGCCTTCGAACCGCGAGCGCCGCTCGGCCGATCGATCGCCGCGGGGACTGAACGCCGGGTCTTGCGCTTGCGTTGCGACGGTGGCTGTCACGAGGCTCGCCGCGAGAAGACCGACAACTCGCAGGTTGATCATTGCCCCGTTCTCCTGATACCAGAGATGCGAAGGGAAGTGCAGACGAAAGTGGTCGTGTTTGCTTCAAGAACCAACTTCTATCTTAACCTCAACTATCGCGATTAGTAAACTATCTCGCGGCCTCTAACTTCAATTTAAACCCCTTGCGTCGCACCGTGTTTCGGGATTTCCCTGACCACGCGCGGAACCCTGACCACGCGACGGGGTTTAATGCCCGGGAAAACTGCTGCTTGGCTGCAAAAAGCTGTGGACGTTCTGGGGCGGCTCCCGATTCCCTACTCGTAGCTTCTTGCAGTCTTTCTATCAGAAGGAGTCTCAGCATGCTTCGGTTGTGCCGCATTGACATGGTTGGTCTGACGCTCCTCGTTGTCCTCGCTGCCGGGGTCACGGCCCACGGGCAGGGACGGCGAGAGGGAGGGTCAGGGGGGGGCGGGATGCGCGGGATGGGAGGAATGGGAGGGCAGACCAGCATCTCCATGTTGCTCCGCAGTGATCAGGTTTTGCAGGAGCTGAAGCTGACCGACGACCAGAAAGCCCGCGTGCGGGAGCTGGGCGAGAAGCGGCGGGCGGAGATGATGTCGCTCTTCTCCAATATGGGCAACCTCAGCGCCGAAGAACGCCGGGCCAAGATGAACGAGATGCGCGAAAAGATGCAGAAAGAGAGCGAGACCCGGGAGGCCGCTTACTTCAAACAGATCGCCGAAATCCTCAAGCCAGAGCAGGTCATGCGTCTCAAGCAGATCCAACTGCAGCAGGAAGGGCCCGCCGCCCTGCGCCGGCCGGAAATCGCCGAGGCCATCGGGCTCACCGCCGAGCAGAAGCAGAAGTTGGAGCAGGTGGCCACGGAAGCGCGGGAAGCCGGGACGAAACTGTTCCAGGAAATGTTCCAGAGGACGGAAGGCCAGGATCGCGAGGCACGGGAGAAACGCCGCGAGGAGCTGCGCCAGCAAAGCCAGAAGCTCCGCGAAGAATCGGAGCAAAAGTCGATGGCGATTCTCACCTCCGAGCAGAAGCAGCAGTTGAAGGAGATCTTCGGCGAGCCGTTCGAGCTGGACCGCTCTCAGCTCTTCCCCAGCCG
>JBDKTH010000759.1:0-17163 GCA_039680305.1 Thermoguttaceae bacterium
TGGGGGATTAGCGGTGGCTATTTCGCTTCCGAGGAGGACGGCGAGCAGATCTATCGGGAGTTGACTTGGCTGTGCCTGCACCAGTACGCCTCGTTCAATTCGCCCGTCTGGTTCAACGTCGGGCTGCATCACATGTACGGCGTGACGGGGGCGATGTGCAACTGGCACTGGAACCAGGAGACCGGCGAGATCGAGCAGCCGGAGAACCCCTACGAGTTTCCTCAGGCCTCGGCGTGCTTTATTCAAAGCGTCGAGGACAACATGGAAGACATCATGGAGCTGGCCCGCAGCGAGGCCATGCTCTTCAAGTTCGGCTCCGGCACGGGGACCGACCTGTCGACGCTCCGCTCGCACCGGGAAAAGCTCTCCGGGGGCGGGCGTCCGTCCGGGCCGCTGTCGTTCATGCGGGTCTACGACCAGATCGCTGCGGTGGTCAAGAGCGGCGGCAAGACCCGGCGGGCGGCCAAGATGCAGTCGATCAAGGACTGGCATCCTGATGTGCTGGAGTTCGTCGAGTGCAAGCAGAAGGAAGAGGAAAAGGCCCGGCTGTTGATCGCCAAGGGCTATAACGCGGATGACGCCTACAGCTCGGTCCTGTTCCAGAACGCCAACCTCTCGGTCCGCTTGAGCGACGACCTCATGAAGGCCGTCGAAGAAGACAAGCCCTGGACCACGCACTGGGTCACTAACCCTGAGAAGGAGGGGCCGACCTACCCGGGCCGGGAAATGCTCGAGCGGATCGCCAAGGCGGCCTGGGCCTGCGGGGATCCGGGCGTGCAGTACGACACGACGATCAACCGCTGGCACACCTGCCCGAACTCCGGCCGGATCAACGCGTCGAATCCCTGCAGCGAGTACATGTTCGTCGACGACTCGGCCTGCAATCTGGCGAGCGTGAACCTGATGAAGTTCCGCCAGCCGGACGGGCAGTTCGACGTGGATCGCTTCCTGACCGCCTGCCGGCTGGTGTTCATCGCCCAGGAAATCCTCGTCGATCACGCCAGCTACCCGACCAAGCGGATCGCGCGCAATAGCCATCGCTTCCGGCCGATTGGGCTGGGCTACTCGAACCTGGGCAGCCTGTTGATGGCCAGCGGCCTGCCGTACGACTCCGAGCCCGCGCGGGGGATCTGCGGGGCGCTGACGGCCCTGTTGCATGGGGCGGCCTGCCGCACCAGCAGCGAGTTGTCCGCGGTCAAGGGACCGTTCGAGGAGTTCGAGAAGAACCGCGAGCCGATGCTCCAGGTGATGGAGATGCACTGGGAGAAGGTCGAGGAGATTGCGGCCTGCCCCGACTATCTCCGTTCTGCGGCCCGCAAGGTGTGGGACGAAGTCGTGGCCGGCGGCCGGCGGTATGGTTTCCGCAACGCCCAAGCCACTGTCTTGGCCCCGACCGGTACGATCAGCTTCATGATGGACTGCGATACGACCGGGATCGAGCCGGACATCGCCCTGGTGAAGTACAAGCAGCTGGCCGGCGGCGGCATGCTGAAGATCGTCAACCAGACCGTGCCCACGGCGCTGAAGACGATGGGTTATGACGACAGCGAGATCGAGTCGATCGTGGCGTACATCGAACAGGAGGACACGATCGAGGGGGCGGCCGACCTGAAGAGCGAGCACTTGCCGGTCTTCGACTGTGCCTTTGCCTCGCCCAACGGCACGCGGAGCATCCCCTGGAAAGCCCATGTCCACATGATGGCCGCGGCGCAGCCGTTCATCTCGGGGGCGATCTCCAAGACGGTGAACATGCCCAAGGACACCACGGTCGAGGACATTTCCAACGCCTACCGGGAAGGCTGGCGTTTGGGGCTGAAGGCCCTGGCCGTCTACCGCGATGGCTCCAAGGGGGCGCAGCCGCTATCGACCAAGAACGAATCGGAGAGCAAGGCCGAAAAGCCCGTCTCCGCCCCGCGCCGCGAGCGGTTGCCCGACACGCGGCAGTCGGTCACGCACAAGTTCAGCGTGGCCGGACACGAAGGGTACATCACCGTGGGCCTCTATCCCGATGGGCGGCCGGGCGAACTGTTCATCACGCTGGCCAAGGAAGGAAGCACGATCGGCGGTCTGATGGATTGTTTTGGCACGTCCGTGTCGATGAGCTTGCAGTATGGCGTGCCGCTGGAGGTCTATGTCAACAAGTTCTCGCATACCCGTTTCGAGCCGATGGGCCATACGAAGAACCCCGACATCCCGATCGCCAAGAGCATTGTCGATTATCTCTTCCGGTGGCTGGGGATCACCTTCCTGCCCGGCTATCGCGAGCAGAACCGGGCGATTCCCACGGCGATGCCAGGAGACCCGTTCAAAGAAAGTGCCGCGACAGGAGACGTCGACGCAGAGCGACGGCCCGCCGCCACGAAGGCGAGCGGGCCGAATACGGGGCAGGGATCTGCCATCGTCCCGTCGAACAGTACGGCGGGATCCGGGAAAGCCACCAACGGCGTCTCGACCAATGGGCATGCCAACGGCAGCTCGCGGCACCATGGTTCCAGCGACGCGAGTGCCACGGCCACCCTTGCGGCCCCGCGCGAACGCCCGTTGTCTGCGCAAGTCGAACGCACGGCCAGCGAGCAGTTCGCCATGTTCCAGGAAGACGCTCCGGTGTGCGACAACTGCGGCGCGATTACCGTGCGGAACGGAAAGTGTTACCTTTGCTACAACTGCGGTCAGAGCATGGGCTGCTCATGAGCCCTCGCCCCACCGTGGCGACTGATTGACAGAGAACTCGGTCGCTGGGTTGCTCGAAAAGGAATGCCGGGCTGGAGGCCCACGAGCAACCCTCCGTATTCCAGGCGTGAAGAAGGGTGCGTTTCTGACGCACCCTTCTTTTTTTGCGCTACCACCAACCCAGCGTCAGGCCGAGGCGGTTGACGAAGATGAGCGTCCCCACCAGGGCCGAGCCCAGGGAAGCGATCAACACGGCGGCGCTTCCGATGTCCAGGGCGTTTCCCAGGTGCGCATGATGCTCGTCGGTGATCGCCTTGCCCATCGATTCCAAAGCGCTGTTGAACATCTCGGCCGCGAGGACCACCATGATGCACACCAGGAGCACGCACCACTCCAACAGGCTGACGTGGAAGATCGCACCGCAGAGGACCACGGCGAACGTGAAGAAAAAATGGACGCGAAAGCTCGACTGCCGATAGACGCCCAGCCCCAGCCCGCGAAAGGCATCGCGGAACTTCTGCACCCAGGAGCGTTTGCCAAAGTGGCTTTGGTCGTTCATGAGAAGGCAGGAAAGAGAAAAGACAGACTCTCCTTCCTATTCTGCTTTCCCGATTCGGCCTTGTCTATTCCAGACCCAGGGCTCCGGCTGGGGGGATGCGGACACCTGTTGGCGAGCCGAGTCGCCCGCCAGGGAGGAAGCGGGGCTCGACGGAGAACTGCAGGCCGAAATTGTCCCGAGTGGGGTCGAACGAGCCGCTCAGACTGACCAGGAACGACTCCCCGATGCGGGTGAGCGAGAGATGCTGGCCCACGCCACCTTTGCCCACCAGATCGATCGACACCCCGGCGGTGGAGGCCCACTTGGGGCTCAGCCGATAGGTGTAGGACGTCGAGAGGATCGTGTTCTGGATCGGGCCATCGATGAAATGGAGCCCCACATACAGGCTTCCCCGTGGCGGGCGACTCAAGATCGCCGCGACCGATACGGCCGAGGGCGACTCCTCGACGAAATCGAAGAACCCGTCGGACATGAGCGTCAGCCGGTCGCCGACGTGCCAGCGGAAGTCGTAGTCCAACAGGCCCACCAGTTCGCCGAAGTTGTCGCGATCCTGGTTCGGGAAGAAGGACAGCCCTGTATCGAGCGTGATCCAGTCGATGATGCGCTGGCAGCCTGGCGCCCCGCGTTTGGTTTGCCAACGGTTCTCCATCCCCAATCGCACGAGCGCCAGGTCATCGGCGATTTCCATGCTGGGGGCGGTGACCCAGTCTTGCATGCCCCGTCGCAGGGCATAGAACCGCTCGTCAAATTGCAGCGGGACCGCGCCTCCGAAGGTCGTGCCGGCAAACCGTCGCCGGAAGGCTTGAATCGCCGGGTCGTCCAGCGGGTCGTAGAGGGGCAACTCGGTCAGGGAGCGGTTCGACTCCGACACCGAGGCCTCGACGTCAAAGGTCACCTTGTGGGCCAGGCCGTGCACGTTCCACAGGAGGCTTTCCGCATCCGGATAGACCCGCCAGAACGGCAGGCTGGCGCGAACGCCCGCCTTGCCCACCGCCCGGTCCAACTGCTCGCCGCTCAGATCTTCCTGCCAGAAGCCCAGTTCCCCCAAGGCGAAGGGCACGACCTTGACCGGGCCGAGCTGTAGGGGCAGGTCGATCTCCTGCCGGGTGATCGCGCGGAGCCCGTTGCGCTCGATCTGCGCGGTGGGATCGGCCGGATCGACTTCCCAGGGGCGGTAGATGAACGGCTGGTCGTTGGCGTTCTCGGGCGGATTGGCCGTGCGGAAGCGGGCGTAGCCGACCGTCGAGTGCTCGTACCAGGTGAACAGGTTGAAAAGCGACTGGCCGAGCTGGAAATGGTCGGCCCGGGGGAGCCATTCGGTCTGGGTGAAAAACGGATTGGGGTTCGTGTCGAAGGCCAGGGCCCACGACCAGTTGTCTCGCGACTGCTTCAACTCATAGCTGTTGGGATTCTCCACCAGGAGATCGTCCCATTCCCGCTCGAAGTATTGCTCAAGGAAGTTCCGATCGCTGATCCACAACGTCTGGGCGGTGAATTGGAAATCGTTGGGCAGCAGTTGCCGGTGTTGCTCGAAGAGGCGGAAGCGGTACTTCTTCTCCGGCTCGATGTTGAAGCGGTCGGCCCCCAGGTTGTCGAGCCCCTTGTCCTGAATGCCCCAGAAATCGACCAGGCCGGCGGTCGGGCCGGGGATGCCGAAGAAATCGTCGCGGCAGTAGGTAAACGTTCCGCCGTGGCCGAAGCCTCGCTTGCTGAGATAGTCGAGGCTGAGGTCAAGGTCCGTGCCGGGAATCGGCTGGACGCCGAACAGTTGATAGCCGTTCCAATTGGTCAGCACCTGCTGGCCGAAGATGTCGTCGTTGCGGAATCGGAGCCGGCGCACGTAGGTCGTGGGCTCCTCCAAGTTGGTCGTGATCACCGGCCAGTAGAAGATGGGAATCTGGCGGATATAGAGGACGTTGTTTCGGGCGGTCGCCAGACGCTGATGCTGGACGGCCGCTTCGCCGGTGATCGGATTGACCGCCGGGACCGGGGTGTCTTCGAAGCTGGCATCGCCGACTTGAAGGCGATAGCCCGGCACGCCCAGGCGGCTGGAGGTGATGAAGCTGTCTTCGGCGAAGAACCGCCCTTCGCCGGTCTGACGCAAGATGGCGCTTCGCAGGCGGACCAGGCCCTGGTAGTTGGGCACCGGGGCCAGCAGTTCGGCGTTCAACACGATCCCGACATGGTTGTTGACGTCGTAGTACATCCGGTCGGCATAGATCACCCGCTGGTCCTGACGGAAGACGATGTTGCCTTCCATGTAGATTTCCAGGGGCGTGTTGTTGGCCTGGAGGGTTTCCCCCCGCTCATTCGCCTGGAAGACATCGGCGGTCCAGATCACCAGCCGATCGGTGGAGATATCGAGGGAACCGACCTGCGGCACGCCATCGATGACCAGCGTCACGCCGCCTTCGATCACGCCGATGGCCCGCTGGGTCGCCGGATCGGTGTTCCACTCGGCTTGGACCGGGAGCTCGCCGCGGGCAAACAGGCGGATTCGCCGCGTTGTGGGGGCGGCCGGCGCTGCCGGGGCGGTATCGAACTGCGTGTACTGCGTGCGTCGGACCGCGCCATCCATGACCGGGTTTCGCTTGGCCATGGCCCGATGATAGATCGGCGGCAGTTCGTCCAGCGGTCCGTTGACCTCGGGCACCTTGACGTCAATCTTGCCCGCCGTCTGGAACCGTCCCAGCCAGGCATTGTCGGTCAGTTCGGCCTTGGCCGCGTTGCGGCTGAAGTCGACGGCCACCGCGCCTTCCAGGTAGGCGATCACCTTGCTCGGCTCGGAGGTTGTCGGATCGGTCCGTTCGATCCACAGCACGGCCTCTCGGGCGCTCGCCGTGTCGAAGCCTTGACGGATACGGCAGTTGCCCCGCAACAGCCAGACTTCGTAGACCCCTTGGGTCCAGCGGTTGGCCTGATCGGCGATGATCGAAACGGGCGAGCTCCGGTCGAGCGGGGGCAGGTCGACCTGAGCGCCGGCCGGGAAGGGATGGCAGACCAGCAGCATCGCCAGGACCGCCCCGGCGAGCCACGGCAGGCGGCGCGCAAAGGGAGCGGCTACGCGCAGGCAGGGCAATGCGCGCCAGAAGCGGATCGGTTCCTTCAGGCGATGGCGGTTCAGGAGACTAGCATCCGTGCTGATCCCGAGTGGTCCGACCACCGGACACACCCGGCGTGACCCGACAAACGATGTGACAAGAGCCTTGGAGAGAAAAGGGTTCCGTCCCAAAGCGGGCCAGATTATAGCAGGCCGGCCCGGGCGATCAAGGCGGGTTCCTGGCGGAGGTCGGCGTCGCAACTGCTTATTCTAGAAAGCCTTGCAACGCGAGGGTTCGCCCCGAAGCCGCCCGAGGACGGCGACCGCGGTCAAAGCGACGACCGGCATCAAGGGGGCACGCATCCGCATGTTGGTCCAATACAGGGTGTGAACCGCCGTGAAACTGAGCACCAAGAGCAGGCCCCAGAGCCACGTCCTTCGCACGCTTCCCCTCGTCGGAGTCGGGCCGCGTCGGCCCGGAAACGGGGCGGCACTCCCCGGCTCGGAGGGGGCGGCGAGCCCTTGGCGGATGAGCCCCGCCAGCCCGATTGCGGCCAGGGCCAATTCGCCCAGATACCAAAACCCGATCCCGTATCGCAGCCAGCGGGCCGTCGGCGTCTCCGCGGGGCTGCCTTGATGCGGCAAGGGTTGCCACAGGCGGCCGACGCGGACCAGGCAGGCGTAGAGGAACATCCCAGGCTCGTCGGCGATCTGCTGCCAGGCCTCGGCATACGCCTGGCGGTCGTTGGCCAGTTCGACGCCCGGGCCGCTCCACGGTGCCCGGCCAACCCAGACGGCGTTGAACTGGTCCGCGTCCCAGAGGCTGCCCCAGCGACCCTCGCGAAGATACTGGTAGAACCCAGGGTTGTTTCCCAATAGGAGCGTGAAGCCTCCATGGGTGGTGCTTGCGATGGGCCGGCCGAAGTGGATCTGGTTTCGCACGATCCAGGGCGACAGAACTACGAGGACCGTGACGACCAGGGCGCTGAAGACTTTGAGCCGTTCCTTCCAGGTCGCGGCAAACCAGGGCAACAGCACGGCCACCAGAGCGGCCCAGACCAGAAAGGTCGGCCGGCAGAGGGCGGCCAGCCCCAAGGCCGCGCCGGCAGCCACGGCGCGAAAGGGTGACGGCGTCTCGGCCGCGGCGGTCAACAGGACTAGCGCGATGACGGCCAGCAGGGCGGCCAGCGTTTCGGTCATCGCCAGCGTGGACTGGTGCAGCAGGATGGGATCACAGGCCACCAACACGGCTGCCAGGACACTCCAATTGCCCAGGCCCCAGCGTCGGCCTAACCGCTCGGTGAGCCAGACCGTGGCCAAACCGATCGCCAGATGCAGCAGCCCGATCGCCACCCGGCTCCAGTCCCCCAAGGCCATCGAGGGGACCAGCAGCAGTGGATACAACGGCGGCCGGTAGGCCGTGGGCGCGTCCCCCAGTCCAAAGGTGCCCCGCTCCAGCAGATTGGCCGCCAACGCCTGGTAACTGTCCGGATCGCTGGTGAAGGCCCCAGGGGTGAACCACAGCACGCCGCCGCGCACGACAAACGCCAGCGCAAGGAGGGCAACCGTGGTGAGCGCCGTGCGGCTGGCGGATCGGAATGGTGGCGGAGTTGGCATTATGGTTGTGGTTCGGTCATAGGCACGTGGCTGCAACGTCCCCACTGGGCTTGCCCCAGTGGAACGCAGGATTGACGCACTACCGGCCGCGCTCCATTTTCTTCTCGTCCCCGCCGGGCTTGCCCCGGCGGAGCGGAGGATTGCCGCTCTTTCGGGCCGCCGGATCAATCCCACGCTCCACTGGGGCAGGCCCATTGGGGGCGAGCGGCAGGGGGGCGTTTCTCGGGGTAGTCTACCCAATCCTCCGTTCCACCGGGGCCAGCCCGGCGGGGAAGCATCAGGACTTTGGGAACCGGCAGATTAACAAACGGGTCCGTCCGGAGGCAATCTCTTCCCCTTAATGCTGCAGCGAGTACAACAGCACGTTCAACCCGATCCGGCCGGCGTCTTCGCGGATGTAGCCTTGGCACTCCAGGGAGTTCTGCTTTTCCAGGGCGCAACTGAGGTCGTAGCGGGAAAAAATCACGCCGTAGCGGTCGTCCAGCTTGATCCCATCCAACTCCGGCGGCACTTTGCGCAGGGCGTCCTTGAGCGGCTCGCGCCCGCTGGTGCGCTGCGGATCGCGCCGGGTGACAGTCGATAGGTCAAAGCCGCCGTAGGCCGGGGTCAACAGCGGATCGCTCAGGGGAATGGGCGCAAGCGGCTTGTCGGGGAAGATCGACGCCATCTCGCGGCGGAACGATTCGGTGAACGACTTGCTCGCGCAGATCGAGTTGGCGAAGATCACTCCGCCGCGTTCCACGAACTTGCGCAACTGCTTGCGTTCGGCGTCGGTCAGGCGAAAGGCGCTGCGCCCCTGGACGAACACCAGGGGATAGTCGAAGAGGGCCTCGTCGGTGATGCTCACCTCGTGCGGTTCGGCCCCGGTCCGCAGTTTCAGCTCCTGCGCGGCGCTCTCCATGAGGTTGACCAAAGCCCGCGGCGCCGCATTGCAGCCGCCGGGATGGCGGAGATTAGCGATGTAGATCCGGCCGCGCGTGGACGGGTCGCGCTCCTCGCGAACGCTCTTCACCGGGATCGCGTCCTTGGGACGCAACTCGCGATTCGTGGCGTAGGCCAACACGTTGATTCCGATCGACAGCCCGGCGCGGGTCTGCGCTTTGACGGCCTCGCTGTAGTCGCGATCGCGTCCGCTGCGCGACAGTTCCCAGAGACAGGAGAGCGACGGCCGAAGGCCCTCGGGATCGGGCGGCACGTAGACGACGCTCGTGCGGCAGCCGAACTCGATCCCCCACAGCGGCCGCAGGTGCTTGGGATCCACCGTCTCCTCGGCCCGCCAGATCGGATGCTCCGGCGGGAGGAGTTGGAGGCTGTATTCTTTCTCGGGAAAGACGCGTTTCATCAAGGTCCGGAAGCCCTGGTCGAATTCGGGGCCGTTGCAGTCGGCCTCGGCAAAGAGGAACCCGCCCCGGTCGACGTAATCGCGCAGCGTGCGGGCCAGCGCCTCGCGGTCGGCTTCGGCGTCGGGCAGCAGGTTGCTGCGCCCGGTGAAGTAGAGGACCGGCGACTGGAGCAGATCGTCCACCGTGGCGGCTTGAGCGTCGATGATCTGCCAGGTGAGGTCGCGTTTCCACTGCAATTCAGCGTAGCGGGTCAGGTTGCCGACGTCGCTGCGGTGATGGTTCCAGTCGTCGTTGTGGTGGAACTTGACCTTCGACATCAGCACGGGCCGCCGCCCCTTGGCCAGAAAGAGAAGGGCGAACGAGGTGGTCACCCGCTCGTCGTTCGATTCGAGCCCCTTGCCTCGCCAGCCGCCGGAGGCCGCCACCGTCGACCGCATGTCACGCAGCAGGTACGAGGCCCCTTCGCGATACCAGTCGTGGCCGCCGATGAAGCGATGGGCCGTCATGCGGCCGACGCGTTCCAGGCCGTAGAGGTAGTACAACAGCCATTCCGAGTAGTCCGGGTTATGGGAGACGGAGAAATGGGCGCCCAGCCATCGGATCGCCCGGTTCAGCCGCTCCTCGCCGTCGTTGGCGACCTCCTGGCAGCATTGGATGCGATCGCCGAGCACCTGGGCGTTGCTCTGGTAGACCATGTCGTTGACGATCACCAGCGAGGCGATGCCCGCACAGGTCATGCTTCCCCGGCTCGACGGATTGTCTTTCTTGTATCCCCAGGACCCGTCGGCGTTCTGGAGGCTTTCCCAATACGCCTTGGCCAGACGCAACACACGACCTTCGATCTTCACCCCCACCCGCTCGGCCTCATGGAGCGCCAACAGCGCGAACTGGCTGTTGGAATTGTCGGCGCCTCCTCCCGGCATGCTGGCCGCTGACGTATACGACCAGCCGCCCTTGTACGGCCCGTCTTTGACCTGGGCGTTTTCCAGCCAGCGGGCGTTGCGGGTGATGGTCGCCAGATCGCGATAGGGCTCGGCCTTGCAGAAAACCATCGTTTGCAGGGCGACGGAGTAGGTCTTGTGCACATCGCCTCGCAGCTTGCGGAGGTAGCTCAGCGCCCGCTGGATCGAATCGTCCTCCACCGGCACCCCCGATTCCAACAGGGCCAGGGTGCAAAGCGCCGTGACGCCGCCCGGATAGGGGTTGGAGAGAATCGTGTCGGACCAGGAGCCGTCTTTGCGCTGCTGTCGCTTGAGGAAGTGGATACCCTTGTCCAGCGCCTCGCGGACCTGCTCCGCCGTAATGTCCTCGCCCTGGGCCGATGCCCTGGTAGGAACCAGGAGCATCCCCAGCAACATGAGGCACATTAGGAACCGTCGCATTGCAAGCCTCCTTGACGCCAACGCCCAGTGGTTCACAAATATAGGAGACGTTTCAAGTTAGTTTCGTTTCCAGGGGGCAGGGCTGCCGCGGATGGGGTTATAGGACTTATGGGACCTATAGGGCATATAAGTCTTATGGGACCTATCTGGCAGGGGACGCCGTCGGTTCGCAGCTAGCGAGCCTCGCAGACTCGGCACCGCCCTGCCTCCGCGGTTTCATCCGATCCTACTCCCTCTTCTTGGAGGGAACAAGGACGCCTGACCGATGATTCCCTCAGTTCTTCCCCCTCTCCACGCAGATCGCCAATAGGTTGGGCTATACAATAGTAGGGCTCTGGAATCGTTCGGGGAACGTAATAATTCACCATTGAGGTCTCCCTAACCTAGCATCGCGCAAGGAGCAACGTTGTCTACCAAACCTCGTAGTCTCGGCGACGTCCTGCAGGAGTTCAGTCAGCACCGACGGGTGATGCAGGAGGAGTTGCAGAAGATCATTGTCGGGCAGAACGAAGTCATCGAGCAGATCTTCGCCGCCATTTTTACGCGCGGACATTGTCTTCTGGTCGGCGTGCCGGGCCTAGCCAAGACCCTGATGGTCAGCTCGCTGGCCAAGATTCTCGACATTCAGTTCAAACGGATCCAGTTCACCCCGGACTTGATGCCCTCGGACATCACCGGGACCAACGTGTTGGACGAGGACGAAAACGGCCGGCGCAATTTCCGCTTTGTCGAGGGGCCCGTCTTCACCAACATCCTCCTGGCCGACGAAATCAACCGAACGCCTCCCAAGACTCAGGCCGCCCTGCTCCAGGCGATGCAGGAGCGGGAAGTGACCGTGGGGCAGCAGACCTACGCGCTGCCGGATCCCTTCTTCACGATCGCCACCCAGAACCCGATCGAACAGGAAGGGACCTATCCGCTGCCCGAGGCGCAGTTGGACCGCTTCATGTTCAACATCAAAGTCGACTATCCGACGGCCGACGAAGAAGAGCGGATCCTCGCCTCGACGACCCGCAGCGAAAAGGTCGAGATCCGCAAGGTGCTGTCGGCCAAGGCGATTTTAAACCTGCAAAAGCTGGTCAAGTCGTTCGCCGTCAGCCAGTACATCGTCCAGTACGCCGCGCGCCTCGTCCGGGCGACCCGGCCCAAGGACCCTTCGGCCCCGCAGTTCATCCGCGACCTGATCGACTGGGGCGCCGGCCCCCGCGCCGGGCAATATCTGATCATGGGCGGCAAGGCCCTGGCCGCCATGGACGGCCGCTTCTCCGTCTCGATCGAAGACATCCAAAAGGTCTGCATCCCGGTCCTGCGCCACCGCATCAGCGCGAACTTCCAGGCCCAGGCCGAGGGCATGACCACCGAAGACCTCATCCAGCGTCTGATTCGCGAAACCCCGCCCCCGGTAATCCCTAAGTACGAGAAGTAGGAGACGAGGGGAGAGGGAAGAGGGGAGTGGGGGCGAATGTCTCACCTCTTCCCTCTCCCTTCTCCTCTTATCCACCATGTCCACTGCCGAAAAATATCTGAAGCCCGAAGTGGTCCGACAGATCAAGCGGCTGGACCTGCGCGCCCAGTTCATCGTCAAGGGGTTCTTGCACGGGCTGCACGCGAGCCCCTTTCACGGGTTCTCGGTAGAATTCAGTGAGCACCGGAGATACACGGCCGGCGACGATCCCAAGGATATCGACTGGCTGATCTACGCGAAGACCGACAAGTATTACGTCAAGAAGTTCGAGGCCGAGACCAACATCACTGGTTACCTGGTGATGGACCAGAGCCGCTCGATGGGCTACACCTACCGCCAGGAGTTGACCAAGTTCGAGTATTCCATCTGCCTGGCGGCGGCGTTGTGTTACCTGATGATTCACCAGCAGGACCCGGTGGGATTGTTGACCTTCGACGAGAAGATTCGCAACAGTCTGGCCCCTAAGTCGCGACGCGGCCACCTGGCGACCGTGCTGTCGCTATTGAGCAATCTGCGTCCGGAAGGCAAGACCGACATCGCCGCCAGCCTGACGCAGATCGCCGCGATGCTCCGCCACGCCAGTCTGGTGATGGTGTTTTCCGATCTGCTGACCGATCCGGAGCCGGTGCTCCAGGCCCTCCACCGCCTGCGGCATCGAGGGCACGACGTGATCCTCTTCCACGTCCTCGACGAGGCCGAGGTCCATTTCCCCTTTGATGGAATGGTGGAACTGGAGGATCCGGAGACCAACGAAATCCTCCAACTCGATGCGGCCGATTACCGTCCGGCGTACACCGCCGAGATCGACGCGTTTCGGGAATTGTATCGGCGCGAGTGCTTCCAGTCGGGGGTCGATTATGTGCCGCTGGATACGAGTATGCAGTTTGATAAGGCGCTAGTGGAGTACCTCGCGAAAAGACAGGCAAGGTCGTGAGGGTTCAGGGTTCAGGGTTCAGGGTTCAGGGTTCAGGGTTCAGGGTTCAGGGTTCAGGACGCGGGGGGCTTGGTGGTGGAAGAAGTTTGGGGGAGAATTGGGGAAAGAGATTGACCGAGACTTGCGAGCCGTTTAGCCGTGGCACTTGTGCCCGTTTGGGGTAAGGGGTCCGCAATCCATACGGGACTGAATGGAGCGATTTCGCGATACCAACAGACGACAAGCACTTGGAGGTGGGGCATGGCGGACTATATGTGCGTCGAGGACCTCAAGGTGTACCAGAAGCTTTGTCAACTTCATATCGAAGTCTCAACGCTGACACACGCTTGGCCACCGGAGGAACGATTTGAGCTTGGGGGACAGGCGAGGAGATCGTCGAATAGTGCGCCAGCCAATCTGGCGGAAAAACACAGTGATCGTCACATACGCAACAAAATCGAAGGAGTGAATCGCGCCCGGGGCGAAGCACTGGAGACGGTACACCATTTGTACATTGCCCAATTGAAGAACTACATCACGCAGCAGACGTACAATTCATTCCGCAACCGTTACCGTGAATGCATTCGCATGCTCAACGGCCTGGAGAAGACCCTCGAACGCCAACTAGACCCGTCCGCACGTCGTTGGCCCAAAGACTCCGATCCCTCCAACGACACAGCCCCCGACCCTCTCCCTTAATTATCCAAATGATACTGAATCGAAATCCTGAACCCTGAACCCCGAACCCTGAACCCTCTTCATGACCTTCGTTAACCCGCTTTTCCTGGCCGGAGCCGCCCTGGTGGCGTTGCCGATTGTGCTGCATCTGATCATGCGGCGCAAACCGGTGCACCTGGAGTTCCCTGCGCTGCGGTTCGTCCAGAAGCGGCACGACACGAATCAGCGGCGGCTGCGCCTGCGGCATCTGCTGCTTTTGGCGTTGCGCATGGCGTTGATCGTGTTCTTAGCCTTGGCCTTGGCGCGGCCGAGCATCAAGACGGCCGGGGCGTTGGGGAGCGTCGAGGCGCCGGTGGCGGCGGCGCTGGTGTTTGATACGTCGAAACGGATGGAATACCGGCACCAGAACCGTACGCGGTTGGAGGTGGCCCAGGAGATGGGCAGTCAGCTTCTGGGGCGACTGCCGCGGGGAAGTCAGGTGGCCGTGCTTAGCACGCGAGCGGAGCCGGCCGCTTTTCAGGTCGATCTCGGGGCGGCCAAGCACCGCATGCAGCGGCTGGAGCCGGTGGCCAATTCGCAACCGCTGGCCGATGTGCTCAGTGAAGCCGTGCGTCTGGTGAGTGAGAGCGAACTGCCCCGTCGCGAGGTCTATGTGTTCACCGATCGGACTCGGGCCTCCTGGCCCGCCGAACGAGCCGAGCACCTGCGCAGCCAGCTGGCCAAAGCGCCCAACGTGGGCGTGTTCCTGATCGACGTGGGGGTGGAGAAACCGATCAACTCCTCGCTCGGCGAGTTGAAGCTATCGGCCGAGGTCCTGACCAATCGCAGCCCGCTGAAGATCGATAGCGAACTATTCCAGACCGGCCCGGAGGCCACGCGTTCGGTCGAGGTGTATCTGCTCGATGCCCAGCGGAAACCGCAGAAACGCGGCGAGCAGACGGTCACGCTCGGCGAGGACCAGTCGCAGGCGATCGAATTCCAACTGGGGGCGCTGGACGAGGGGACGCACCAGGGCTACGTGCAGATTGTCGGGCAGGACGGGTTGGCCTGCGACGACCGGCGGTATTTTTCCGTCGAGGTCAAGCCGGCCTGGAAGGTCCTCCTGGTCGCTCCGCAGCCGGCCGACCGCTACGCGGTGTTCCTGGCCGAGGCCCTGGCTCCGGCCGCGTTTCGCCGCACGGGCCAGGCACGCTACGAGTGCGACATCGTCGCCCAGGAGAAGCTCGCCGAAAAGCGGCTCGAGGGCTATTCGGCCGTGTGCCTGCTGGATCCCAAGCCGATGGACGTGGCCGCGTGGCGCAAGTTGGGCGATTTTGCCGCCGCGGGCCACGGCGTAGCGATCTTCCTGGGCCGCAATGCCCAACCGGTGGCCACGTTCAACCAGCCGGCCGCGTTGGAGCTGTTGCCCGGCAAACTGGCCCTCCAGGTGCGCCGGCCCGACGGGGTCTTCCTGGCGCCGAGCGACTTCCAGCAACCGGTGCTCAAGGCCCTGGGCGACTATGCCGGCTCGATCCCCTGGGATGCGTTCCCCGTCTACCGCTACTGGCAACTGGACAAGCTGGCCGCGGGCGTCCACGTGATTGCGCCGCTGACGGACGACGGGCCGGCGATCCTCGAACGGCCGCTGGGCAAGGGGCGCGTGGTGACAATGACCACGCCCATTTCCGATCGACCGGACCGGGACGCTTGGAACCTCTTGCCGGTCGGCGACGCCTGGCCGTTCATGATTCTCGTCAACGAAATGGCCTCGTACCTCGTTGGCAGCACGGGACAGCAGTTGAACTACTACGCCGGCCAGACCGCCGTGCTGCAACTGGACCCGGACAAGGAATTCCAGTCCTACGTGCTGACGCTCCTCAATGCGTCCAGTGCCGTGGACGTCCGGTTGACCCCCGACCTGAAGCAGCATGTGCTAGTCGTTACCTCGACCGAGCATGAAGGAAACTACCGCATCCAGGCCGGCGGCAGCACCGGCGGCGTGGATCGAGGCTTTAGCGTCAACCTGTCACGCGACCAGACCGACCTGGACCGGCTCGACGAGCCGCAGCTCAAGGCGATCTTCGGCCCCTCGCCCTACCGTCTGGCCCGCGACAGCAACCAACTCGAAGGCAACGTCACCGAAGGCCGCGTCGGCCGCGACCTCTATCCGATCGTGATTCTCCTGGTCGCAATTGTCTTGGGCCTGGAGCAAGTCCTGGCGAATCGTTTTTATAAGGAGTAGGGAATAATGCAGAATGCAGAATGCAGAATGCAGAACTGACGATAGAAAGGTTACGTCGGTACCGCTTCTTCATTCTTTTTTCATTCTGCATTCTGCATTCATCATTCTGCATTTATTATGGTTCGCTTTTCCTTCTATCCTGTCGGCGGCGACAGCTACCTGCTTGTGGCGGTGGCGGCGGTGGTGCTGTTGGCACTGCTACTGGTCGGGCCGGCAAGGGGGCGGACGAGCCGGCAGCGCAGGCTCACCTTGGCGGGAATCCGCGTGGGCGTGATCCTGCTGGTCCTCTTGGCCTTGCTCCGGCCGACGCTGGTCTACACGCGCACGACCAAGCAATCGGCCACGCTGGTGATCCTGGCCGACCAGTCGCGGAGCATGTCGGTCCCTGACGAAGTCAATGGCCGGACCCGGTGGGAGACGGTCCGACGCACCCTGGCCGACGCCCAGGACGGGCTTCGCACGCTGGCTAAGGATTTCGAGGTCAAAGCCTACACGTTCGACGCGGAAACCCATCCGGTCGAGGTCACCGACGGCGAACCCCAGTTGGGCGACAAGCCCGACGGCCAGCAGACGGCCATCGGCGGCTCGCTGGAGGACGTGCTGCGCCAGGAGGCCGGCAAGCGGCTCATGGGCGTGCTGTTGCTGAGCGATGGGGCCCAACGGGCTCGCCCGCCCCGGGATATGTTGCCGCAGACGGCCGCCAGCCAGATGAAGAACATCGGCCCGCTCTACACCTTCCGCTACGGCCGCTCGCGAGGCCTGGGCCAGGCCCAGGATATCGCGGTCAAGGACCTCGTGTCCGACCAGCGCGTGTTCGTGAAGAACCAGCTTACCGTCAGCGGGCAGCTCCGCGTCGATGGCTATGTCAATCGCGAGATTCCCGTGCGGCTCTTGTTCGAGTCGGCGCCGGGGAAGATGGAGCAGGTGGCCGAGCAGCGTGTGAAAGCGACCTCCGACGGCCAGCAGATCCCCGTCGAGTTCACCTACATCCCACAGGTGGCCGGCGAGTTCAAGCTCTCCGTGGAAGTCGTCCCGCAGGCAGGCGAACTGGTCACGACGAACAATCAGTTGAGCACGTTTGTCAACGTATTGGAAGGCGGACTGAACGTGCTTTACCTGGAAGGGGCGTTGCGTGTGGAAGAGCGGTTCCTGCGCCGCTCGCTGGACGCCTCGCCCGACATCCATGTCGATTATGTGCGGATCGACCCCCGGCGGCCCACGTCGCGGCCGGCGGACCTGGCCAGCCGTTTCCAGCCGGGCAAGTATGCCGTCTAC
>JBDKTH010000130.1:0-6559 GCA_039680305.1 Thermoguttaceae bacterium
GCCAGCGGCCGACCATTGAGCAGGAGCAGATTGAGATCGACGGCGCCCACTCGGGCCGCGGCCGCATGGACGTCGCGCAAGAATGGCCGGACCGATTCGTGCGAGAGCGTGGTCCCACTGGTCGAGGAGCCCTGCCAACTGCGGCGGGCCAATTCCTCGCATGCGTCGTAAAGGTCCCACCGCGGATCGCCTTCGCCGTGCGATTCACCGCGGGGCCGGTAGCGAAGATAACTAACCTCCCCGCAGTCGGC
The DNA here is from genome assembly GCA_039680305.1 of Thermoguttaceae bacterium. Lineage (GTDB taxonomy): Bacteria > Planctomycetota > Planctomycetia > Pirellulales > Thermoguttaceae > JBDKTH01. Next base: position 252 of record JBDKTH010000130.1, read on the forward strand.
CAGCCGGCGCTGCCAGCGATTCACGCTGCAGCGCCATTTCTTTGTGCGGCTGGCCCAATACGTGTCCCACGAATCGGGCAGATCGATCACTGCGGTCTGGTCCCAGACGGTCCTATAGGCCTGGAGCCCCACGGTCCGCATGGCCGATTCGGTCTGCTCCCGATCGCTGGCGCCGATCCCCGACCATCGCAATTCGATCATATCCCAGTCGTGGCGGCTGGCGAGAATGTACTGGAGGCCGGCGACCAGAGTCTCCCGAGGCTCCGGGCCGATCGGACCGTAGTACGAGCCCCAGTTGTGGAGCGGATAGGTCAGGACTCGCAGCGGCCCGACCTTGGTGTGCTCCGTGAGGACGACCAGCGGCAGAATTCCCATGGGTCGGCCGTCCGAGGAGACCACGAGCACGCGCAGCGTTTGCCCCTCGTCGAAGTGCCGCCAGTAGACTTCCAACCAGTCGAGCGACTGGAAGAAGTTGGCCCAGGCCGTCTGCTCCAGGAGCGCACGCCACACCTGGCGGTACTCGCCCAGTTTCTCAATCGTATTAATCTCACAAACGTCTGTCATGTTGCCCAACTGCGATCGTTCGCCACAGGTTCACAGATCCGTATCAATGTCAGCCCGGGTCAAGTACCACTGTTGTTCGTCCAAGAACGAGGCCGCCTCGTCGCCGAGTTGGTTCCAATCGGCGTAGACCATCGCGTTCCACGCCGACGGTCTGCGCCAGAAGCCGAATCGTCTCAGCGACTGGCTGACCATGCTCGTCCCCAGGTAGACGACGATTACGGCCGTGCCCCTTTGCCGACGCACGTGGCGGAGAAACTCCGACAACAGCAGGTCCAAACTCGACGCGTCGACGAACAACAAATCGTTAACGTAGGTGATCCCGTCCCGGCAGGAGAACACCAGATACGCCAGCAACTCCTGGCAGGCATTCTTGATGCAAAACACCTGAAAGGGTCCGTCCGGCGATCGCCCGAACCGCCAGGTCAGGTAGTCCGCGGTCCGTTCTCCGATATACGCGAACTGCCCTGCGGCCTTCTTCCACAGCTGGTCGAACGCGGCGTCAAAGCCATCGGTGAGCTTCACGTGGATGTCGGCCGGGCGTCGGTAGAACAACTCTCGCGACTTGACCGCCAGGGCCCCATCCACGGCGATCGACGCGACGCTGGCCGCTTTTTGGAGCAGTGGGTTGTGCAACCGCGAGTGAAGCAGCTTCTCGCACCGGATCGGCTTGTACCAGCGCTGGACGCTGCCGAGAAAACGATACCCAACCCGCTTGAGGACCGGCTCGGATTCGGCGTTCGGCAGGCTGTAGACGAACTTGTACGCCTGCTGCTTCGCGGACTGGACTACCGTGCGGGTGAGGCTCAGGGCGGGCCCGACGGTGCGATGGTTCAAGTCCACATTCAAATCGATCGCCTGACCGGCCTGGAGCATGCCCTGCGGCGACTGAATCGCGCGGCTCATCAGGCCCACCGCTCCCACCACACTGCTGTCTTCGGTATGGAGCAGCCAGGCTTTGGCCCGATCGCCCGCGTAGAGCCACGGGAAACGGCCCGCCGACGCGGTCGGCAGGTTGTGCTTCCACAGGTCCACGACAAACGGGCCGCTGTCAACGGGATCGGCTTGGGAGACGGTGTAGGCCATGGCAATTATCGGTGGTTTGACGGGCCAACCGGTTCCACCAGCAGCGGTTGCGAGTGGAGATAACGTGCGGCACTGTGTTTGGCATCGATGTCGTCGTACACTCGCTCGACCTGCTTGGCGCTCAGGCCAGCGGACGCAGCCAATTCTTCGGCCGGAATCTGGTTGTTCTTCCCGTACAAGCAGAGGTCCATCTTGTCGTAGGGCAACGAGAAGAAGAACTCTTCCTGGGATTGGGCCATCGAATACGTGTCGGTCGTCGGCGGCCGCCGACAAATCTCCTCGGGAACCCCCAAGTACTCGGCCAACTGATAGACCTGCGTCTTGTAGAGGTGCGCGATCGGCTTGATGTCCGCGGCGCCGTCGCCCAGTTTGACGAAGAAGCCCAGTTCGTATTCCAGGCGGTTCGGCGTTCCTGCGACCGCATACCGAAGGCGGTCGGCATGGTAGTACTCCATCATCTTCCGGACCCGCTGCTTGAAATTCGTGGCAGCCACCACTTGCTGGTAGGCATCCAACGAAAGCCGAGCGCGGCGAACTTCCCCGTCGGGCGACTGAATCACCACCGAGAAGAGCCGGAACGTGCTGGCCTCGAACAGCCCGGGAAGCACGATCTTCGCCTTGTAGCCCGGACCATATTCGGGCAACACGCTGCGAATCGCCTCGTCGCGGCGGCGGTAGCAGCCGGCCGCTTCCAGGGTTGACGCAATATCCTCGACCTGCGTCGCCATTCCGTAGTGTTCGGCCAGAAGCTGTCCCAAGGAGCGACTGTCCGGAGAGCTGTCGTGCTCGGGCATCAAGAGCCCCAGGACGCGTTCTGCCCCCAAGGCCCGGGCGCTCAGGGCGGCGGTCACGCTACTATCGATTCCGCCCGACAGCCCCAGCACCACGCCTTTGCGGCGAAGGCCAAAAACCTGGTCGCGGATCGCCTGGCCGATTTGCTCAGTCGCCTCGGCCGGATCCAGCTGGAGCATCGACGTGTCAACGGGCGTTTGCAGGGCTAGACTCATCACGGGCGTACTCCGCACAGTTCGCGTTTATTGATCTTCCCGTTGGCGGTCTTCGGAAGCGTTTCCAGAATTTCGACCGACTGCGGGACCATGAAGTCTTCCAGATGGCCGGCACAGTGGCGCAACACGTCCCGCTCCGTCACCTGGTGTCCGGGCTTGAGCGTCACAAAGGCCTTGATCGCCTGCCCCAACATCGCATCGGCCACGCCGATGACGGCGGCCTCGGCGATGGCCGAGTGGCTGTACAAGACGTTTTCCACTTCCCGCGGGCTGACCTTCTCGCCACGACTCTTGATGATGTCGTCCTTGCGATCGACGAAGTAGAGAAAGCCCTCGTCGTCGCGACAGAACAGATCGCCGGTGTACAGCACCCGTTGGCCCGGCAGCAAACCCGGGCGGAGCGCACGGTCCGTCGCCTCCGGCAACTCCCAGTACCCCTGCATCACATGCGAGCCGCGAATCACCAGTTCCCCCACCACGCCCGGGCTCACGGGCCGTCCGTCCTCGTCGACGACATACACCTCTTCATTGGGAATCCCCCGGCCCGCGGACGTGGGCCGGCGGTCGATCTCCTCCGGTGCGAGATACGAGGCACGCAGACATTCGGTCTGCCCATACATCGCATACAGTCGCACGTGCGGCAGTCGCTGGCGAAATTGGCGGATGTGCTCGGTGGGCCAAGCCGCGCCGGCATTGGTGATGTAACGCACGCGTGAGAGGTCATACTTCGCCAGGTCGAGTTGCAGGAGCATGGCCGAGATCGTGGGGACCATCGGAAAGCCGGTGGTCTGTTCCTGGACCAGTTTTTGCAGCACGGCGTGGGGATAGGCGAGTGACTTCTCCAGAACCACGGTCCCGCCGGTCTTGAACGTCGTCAGCACCTGGCAGAGGCCGTAGCCGTAGGAAAGTGGCAACACGCTGAGAACCACGTCCTCGGGGGTATGCTCCAGGTAGGTCGCGATCGAGGCGATCGCCGAGACGATATTCCGATGAGTGAGCATCACGCCCTTGGGGTTGCCCGAAGACCCTGAGGTGTAGATCAGGGCCGCCAAATCGAGGTCGATCGCCCGGTTGAGCGGCGGCGTATCCTGGCCCGGTTGTGAGCCGAGCAGTTCATCGAGACTGACGCACCGTTTTCCCGCGTCGGAAACAGGCGTCGCGTCGCCTTCCGTGACGATCACGGTGCACAGATGGGGCATCAAGGCCCAGTGCGGTTCCAGCGAGGCGAGCTTCCGCGGCGACAGGATCACGGCCGAGGCCCGGGAGTTGTTCAGCAGATAGGTCAGCTTCTCCGGTTTCGTCGTGGGATTGACCGGCATGAACACGGCCCCGGCCTTGAGCACGGCGAAGATCGCCAGCACGTTTTCGACGACGTTGTCCAAGTGGATCGCCACCCGGTCACCGCGCTGGATTCCTTCGGTCACCAGTGCATGGGCCAGCCGGTTGGCCAACGCTTCGAGCGTGGCATAGCTCAAGCGCTCCTTGCCGCACACCAGGGCCGTTTTGGTTGGCCACTGCCGAGCGCTGTGTTCCAGGAACGACTCCAACTGCATCATCGTGCTCCTAGGAGGGAACGCCTTCACGCCGCTTGGGACCCGTCCAGAAATAACTTGGAGAATTGAGCTACTAGAAAGAGAGAATCCGCCGAGCCTTTGACGCTGGGCAATCCATGGCCAACGGCGGATTCTCTCGTTCTAGCTGGGGGGGGGCTTGCGGGCTCCTTCGGCTGTTTTCCGGAGAATTCGTCGTCCGTCAATGAAGCAACTGCCGCCACGTCCTGTGTACCTTCCGGAGTCTTCCCACGGCAGTTGCTTCAAAGGTAGCTCAATTCTCCAAGTTATTTCTGGACGGGTCCTTCGACGCGACAAACCGCACGACGTTGGCGATCGAGTCGAGATTCTCCGGCACAAGTTCCTCGTCGGCCACGCTGATCTTGTACTCGTCCTCCAGGAACGTCACGAGTTCCAATGCACCGGTGGAATCGATGATCCCCTGTTCCAGGAAGGAATCCTCGTCGGAGAACGTCGGTTCCCGTCCGAACAAGAAGTTGTTTTGCACGAAGGTGCGGATGGCTGACGAGATCGAATCCACGTTGCGTTACTCCTCCATCGAATGGCAGGCGGCAGCTTCGGCCGGTTGGCCGAAGGGACGCTCCAGAAACTGCTCGGCCACGAGTTGGGTTGAAAGGATGCCCACCAGGGCCATGTTGTCCTTGATTCCGATACTCCGCCCCCGCCGGACTTTTTCCACGAGATGTTCCACGGCTTCCGGCTGAAACACTCCCGTCTGGCGGATTCGGCGAGTCGAAAGAAGCTCTTCGACGTACTCGTGGCGGCTTGGTTGAGCGGCGGTGCCAAAAAAACTCTTGGCCTCCGGTGCGCGATACGGCTGCTTGCTGCGATGGACCACCGACTCGGGAACCAAGTGGCCTGCGGCGAGCTTGAGAAGATACTTTTCCTCGATCCCTCGCATCTTCCACCGTGGCTTGAGCGTGGCGGCAAACTCCGCCAGCCGATAGTCGAGGAACGGATATCGCCCCTCCACGCTATGCGCCATCGCCATCCGGTCGCCCTGCGACGAGAGGATGTAGCCGGGCAGCAAGATCGCCGTCTCCAGGTATTGAGCCTGGCAGAAGGGCGCCCAGTCGTAGTACGCGTCGGGAAGCATGGCCAGACCGTCGTCGTAGACGTCGTGCTCGGCTGTCGCTGCGTGGACCTCGGGCGAGAAGAACGCCTTCAGCCGCGAGGTGAGTTCCCAGCGAGGCAGGTGCGAGAAGAACGGGCTGGCCAGGTCGTCCGGGCGCAGATGGAAAAAAGCCTTCCGGTAGGCGAGCGATTGTGCCCGCATTCCCGGCAGGTACGGATACAGTCGATCCAGCAAGGCCGCCCGAGTAATCGACTCCGGCCGCGCCCCCCAGAACCGCCGAACCTTGGCTTCTTTGAACACGTCGTATCCGCCCAGGATCTCGTCGGCCCCTTCGCCCGTCACAACGACCTTGTATCCCTGCTGCCGCACCAGTTTCGACAGCAGATAGAGCGGCGCCGGCGCCGTGCGCAGCACGGGCCGTTCCGTGTGCCAGATCATCTCGGGAAACACGCGCCCGATGTCGTCGCACGTGCAACGCACCGTCTGATGATCGGTGTCCAGGGCGCGCACCACTTCCTGCTGGTAGCGGCTCTCGTCGAATTCCGCGTCGTCGAACGCGATCGAAAACGTACGCAGCGGAACGCTGCTGCATCGTTTGACCAGCGCTGTGGTGACGGACGAGTCGAGCCCGCCGCTGAGATAGGCGCCCACGGGCACGTCCGCGCGGAGACGCAGCCGGGTGGCGTCGGTGAGCAATTCCAAGAGCCGGTCGGCACAGTCCTGCTTGCTCATCGACTCGCTTGGGCTGCCGTAGTCCAATTGCCAGTAGCGGCGCAGGCGGACCTCGGCCCCTCGTTGGTCGACGACCAGATTGTGCCCTGGCGGCAGTTCCCGGACCCCTTCGAACACCGTTCGCGGAGCCAGAGTCGTCCAGAAGGTAAACAGTTGGTTCAGCCCGCAGGGGTCAAACGCCCGGCGCACGTCCGGATGAACAAACAGAGCCTTGACCTCGGACGCGAAGACCAGCTTGTCACCGGCAACCGTGTAGAACAGGGGCCGGATCCCTAG
>JBDKTH010001106.1:0-15038 GCA_039680305.1 Thermoguttaceae bacterium
TGGCTCCGGCTGCGGTAGACGGTCACCGTCTTGGTCTCCGGTTCGACGACCCAAACGGCCCGGCACCCCGCATCGAGCCAGTCGTAGACTTTGCCCAAGACTTCGCTGGCGCGGTCGCTCGGCGAGACGACTTCGACCGCCAGGTCAGGGGCGCCATGAAAGAAGCCCCTGGTCAGCGGCGACTCCAACCGGTCTGCCCGGACGAACGCCACGTCTGGCGAGCGAACTGTATCGGGATCCCTCGCGATTTGGAACCCTGTGTCGGCACTAAACACCCTGCCGAGGGCCTGCTGCTTCACATGCGTGGCCAGCGGAGCCGTGATGTTGATCGCAATGGAGCCATGCTCCGAGCCCGCCGGCGTCATCATGATCAGTTCCCCGCGCACGAGTTCGCTCCGCCCCAGTCCGGGCGCCTGGAACAACTGTTCGGCAGTCGTGATCTGTTCGGTCGAAGCCATAAAGCACCTCGTATTGTATCCTATGCCGCCAAGGGGGTATTGTCAACGCTCGATGCGAGGCCGTCCCCGCCGGGCTTGCCCCGGTGGAACGTAGGATTGGGTGGACTACCCCGAGAAATCATCTCAGACCGCTCGCCCCCACTGGGCTTGTCCCAGTGGAGCGCGGGATTGATTGGGCAGCTGCGAAATCGGCCAATCCTCCGCTCCCCCGGGACAAGCCCGGCGGGGGCGAGCGGAAAACGGGACGAGGCCAGTAGTGGCTCAATCCTCCGTTCCACTGGGGCGAGCCCAGTGGGGACGTCACTTCCCCGACGTCTTCAACCTGAAGAGCAACGCCCAAGGAAATGCTAACCCGAGAACTAGCCATCGCCGAGTATGACAGCGGTCAGATCATCCCTGATCGGCTGAGCCGGAAGACGCATCGGCAATACCTCGACTATGCCGAGCGGATGCTGACGGTCTACCGCACGGGGATCGACCGGACGCGGCAGGAGCTGCATCGGATGGTCTGGCAGATTCTCGCCGAGGAAGAAGACTGCCCGCGGCGACGGATCGGGGCCTTTTGCAAGCTCTTGGACGATGCCAGCCGGTATCATCGCGACTCGGGGCGCAAAGCGGCCATGCTGCGGCGCGAAGTGTTTCGCCTGGCGGCCAGCTATCACCCCTTGGTCCACAGCGTGGACCGGTTGTTCGATCACCAGGAATGGGAAGTCAAACAGCAGATCGCCTCGCGTTTGGGCCGGAGTTGGCCGGAGATCGACGGGGAACTGTTCGCCGACGTGATCGAGTTTCACCGGCTGGCCGCCTTTGAGGGCTATCCGGATGGGGCGGCGCTGTTGGCCCGCTACAACGTGGCCCAGGTGCAGGCGGCGATGTTTGACGCCGTGTCGTTGGCCGTCTGGGCGACCGAGGACTACAAGACGATCCTCCGCTATGCCAAGCTCGCCCGGCTGATGCACACGATCTCGCGTCTGGCCGACGGGCGTTACTACTTTCGATTCGACGGCCCGGCGTCGGTCCTGCGTCAGACGCGTCGCTACGGCGCGGCCATGGCCCGCTTCCTGCCGGCACTGATCGCCTGCCGGGGCTGGCGCATGCACGCGGTGATTCGCACGCGCCGGCAGGGCAAGAACGTGAACCTGGAACTCTCCTGGCTGGACGGCCTGACCAGCCACCTGCCGGCGCCGGAGGCGTTTGACTCGTCGATCGAGCAGACCTTTGCCGAGCGCTGGGGGGCCGAGAAGCAGGAAGGCTGGCGGTTGGTGCGCGAAGGCGAGATCCTCCACCGCGGCCAGAAGGTTTTTGTGCCCGACTTCGCCTTTCGGCACGACGACGGCCGAACCGTGCTCCTGGAAATTGTCGGCTTCTGGACGCCCGAATACCTTCAGGCCAAGCTCGAAACGCTTCGCGTTTTCCAGGATACGCCGATCCTCCTGGCGGTCGCCGAACGGGTGAGCAAGCAAATGCCGGAACTGCCAGCCACGGTGATCCCGTTCAAGACGACCCTCTCCGTTAAAGAGGTGCTCCAGCGGCTCCCGGCCACTTCCGGATAGTCGCTCGTCGCCGCCAGACGTGTGCCACTGCTTGCCTGGAGGGCAAGCAGTGTTGCCTCGTTGCGAGCGGATTAGGAGACCCTGCCCTCCAGGCAAGCAGTGGCACACCACAGGTCGATCCCAACGTTGACAGCCTGAGGCTCAACCGCCCTGCCCTTGCGCTCGATCGGCTTGGAACGCCAGGGCAGTCAAATCCGCGTTGACGGATCGACGCGGCGATTCGGCGATCAATCGCCGACAGATCGCCGCGACCTCGGCGACCTGCCCCGCGTCGATCATCTTCTGCGCCACTCCATGGAAATGCCGTTCGACCTGCGAATCGTCGCTGCGATACCACATCCGGCCAAGCGCCTCCAGGTCGTCGGGGCCGGTCAGTTCGGCGGGCGCCTCCTCGTCGTCGAAGTCCTCTTCTTCCACATCCTCCTCTTCGTCCTCCCATTCCAGTTCGTCGATCACATCCTCCGGGAGCATCGCTACGGAAGTGCCCAGTTCCCCCAAGAAATCCTCGATGTATTCGAGATAACCGCGGGACTGGGCGCCGGCTCGTTTCCAAGTCTCAACCGAGCCGAGGATGCTTCGAAGCACTCCGAGTGAGGCGTTTGGCCCGCTCCACTCGCCGCTTCTTTTCCTGCTTGCGTTGATTCCGTTTTCCTTGTTTCCTGCTCATAGGATCCCTTCCTGGAAACGTGGCGGAAGGGGGATGCCCGTTCTTTTCCCAGTCTAGAGGCCCGCTGCCAAGAAGGCTATACACCCTTTCGAGAGGGGCCCAAAGAGCCTTTCAGGCGCATGTTCCAGGGCCCGTGGTAGACTTGAGATCTCCCTGCCCCCCAAGGTCAGGGAAACCGAGCATCGCCAAGCCTTCTCCTGTCGTGATATCTGCCAGGGGAGTCCGCTTAGGTTTCTGGGAACCATCTTGGCGGTCTCCCGCCATCGGCCTACAATCCGGACTCCATACCTATGAGCGCCTGCACCGTGCCCCCATCCTCGCGTAACGCCATGGCTTCGACCTCCGTTGAGACGAGTCTCCCGCCCAGCCCTCTATTGCCTCCCCCCCACGATGATCGCGTGGGGCTGTGGTCCAGCAGCTTCCTGGGGCTGCTGATGACGCAGTTCCTGGTCGCGCTGAACGACAATATGTTCCGCTGGCTGGTGATCCCCATCGGCAAGGACCTAGTCGCCCCCGATGTGGCACTCTCGGCCGGAGCCATCTGTTTTCTGCTCCCTTTCGTGTTGCTGGCCGGACCGGCCGGCTATCTGGCCGACCGCTTCAGCAAGCGGACCGTGATGATCTGGTGCAAGGTGGCGGAGATTGTGATCGTCGGCCTGGGGATGGTCGCCATTCTCCTGGGCAGCTTTCCCATGATGCTGATCGTGCTCGCCCTGCTGGCCTCGCAGTCGGCCCTGTTCAGCCCTTCGAAGTTGAGCAGCATCCCCGAACTGGTCCGGTCCGATCGCATCTCGGCGGCCAACGGACTGATGGGCATGACGACGATGATCGCGATCATCATCGGCACCCTCGCCGGTGGCTTTCTCTATGACTGGACCACGCTCTCGTCGGCCGAGGCGGCCTCGGGTCAGACGCTTGGACCAGGCCAGCATCATTGGTGGCTGTCGGCCGGGGCCCTGGTCGGGGTGGCGATCGTGGGCTGGGTGGCGAGTCTCTTCATCGGCCGGGTGCGTCCGGCCGATCCGAGCCGGCGATTCCCCTGGAATCCCGCGGCCCAGAGCGTGCGGGATTTGGCGGCCCTGTTCGCCCATCGACCGCTCTTCCTGGCGGCCTTAGCCAGCGCCTTCTTCTGGGCGCTGGGAGCCTTGTCCCAGGTCAATGTGGACAAATTCGCCCGGCCTGAACTGGTCGTGGAACAACAGTACGTTGGGCCGCTCTTGGGTGTGTTGACGCTGGGGATCGGCGTGGGCAGCCTGCTGGCGGGGATCTGGTCGGCCGGCCGCGTGGAGGTGGGGCTCGTGCCGTTGGGCGCCTTTGGCATTTCGGCAGCCTCGATGCTCATGGCGACGGTGCCGCAGGGCGTTGGGGTCCCGATTTCCCTCCCGTATTTCTGGGCCGCCTTCTGGTTGTTTGGGTTGGGGGTCGCCGCGGGGCTCTATGACATTCCCCTCCAGGCCTTTCTCCAGGATCGCAGTCCGCCGGAAACTCGCGGCTCCCTGTTGGCCGCCTACAACCTCCTCGCCTTTGCCGGGATGCTCCTGGCCTCGGTCGTGTTCTGGTTCCTGGCCAGCGTCCTGCATCTGTCCGCGCGGCAGATCTTCTTCATCGGCGGAATCGTCACGGTCCCGGTGGGGCTGACCATTGTCTGGCTCCAACTGTTACCCACGGTGCGGGTGATCGTCCGCCTGTTGGTTCGCGTGTTCTACCGCCTTCGGGTGAGCGGCTTGGAAAACATCCCTCAGGAGGGCGGGGCACTCCTCGTCTCCAACCACGTCAGCTGGCTGGACGGTGCTCTGCTGACGCTCGTCTCCCCCCGCCCGATCCGGATGATCGCCTATTCCGACTATGTGAACCGCTGGTGGCTACGCCGGCTAACCCGCCAAAGCGGGGTAATTCCGATCGCTACGAGTCGCAAATCGGTAGTTCAGGCAATTCGTGCAGCCCGGGAGGCTTTACGAGAGGGGCAACTCGTGTGTATCTTTCCAGAAGGGACACTAACTCGGACTGGCCAAATCCATGAGTTCCAATCCGGGTTCCTGTCGATTGTGAAGGATACAGGGGCCCCGATCGTCCCGGTCTACTTGGGGGGACTGTGGGGAAGTGTTTTCAGCTTCGAGCGAGGAAGATACTTCTGGAAGTGGCCGCGTCGCTGGCACCGTCCGATCTCGATCCGGATTGGCCAGCCGATCGACCACCCCGCCACCGCCCCGCAAGTTCGCCTCGCCGTGCAAGAGTTGGAAGTGTCTGAAATGCCGAATGACCAAGACCGAAAGCTGACCCTGCCGCGGCGCTTCTTGCGCATGTGCCGGCGCAACCTGCGGCATGCGAAGCTGGCCGACTCGACGGGCACGGAGTTGACCGGGGCGGGCATGTTGACGCGGACCTTGATCCTGCGCCGGCTGCTGCGACGGTATGTGCTGGCCGACGGCGAGAACCACGTCGGGCTGCTGCTGCCCCCGTCGGTCCCGGCGGCCCTGGCCAATGCGGCCCTGACGATCGACAAGCGGGTCGCCATCAATCTGAACTACACCGTTTCCTCGGAGGTGATGAACCTCTGCATCGAGCAGGCGGGCATCCGGCATGTGCTGACCAGCCGCCGCGTGTTGGAGCGATTCCCGCTGGACATCCATGCCGACGTGGTCTTCCTCGAGGATTACAAAGAGAAGGTCACGTTGGCCGACAAGTTGATTGCGGCCGCCCAGACCTGGCTGCTGCCCGCGGCAGCTATGGAACGTTGGCTCGGCCTCAACCGCGTCGGCCCGGACGACCTGCTGACGATCATCTTCACTTCCGGCTCGACCGGCCGGCCCAAGGGGGTGATGCTCAGCCAGGACAACGTCGGCTCGAACGTCACAGCCTTCGACCAGGTGCTGCACCTGGGTTGGGACGACGTGGTCGTCGGGATCCTCCCCTTCTTCCACTCGTTTGGCTACACGACCACGCTCTGGTCGGTCCTCTCACTCGATTCCAAGGCGGCCTACCATTACACGCCGCTGGAACCGCGCCAGGTCGGCAAGCTGTGCCGGGAACATGGCGGGACGCTCCTCGTGGCGACGCCGACCTTCCTCCGCTCCTACCTGCGCCGTTGCGAGCCGGAAGATTTGGCCTCGCTCAATACGGTCATTGCCGGCGCCGAGAAGCTGTCCCGCGAGTTGGCCGACGCGTTCGAGAACAAATTCGGCGTCCGGCCCAGCGAGGGCTATGGCACCACGGAGCTTTCCCCTGTGGTCTCGACGAATGTCCCCGCCTGCCGCATTGTGGGCCCCATCAAGCAAGGCACCTGCGAAGGCTCGGTTGGTCAGCCGCTGCCGGGCCTGGCGGCCAAAGTCGTCGATCTGGAGACCGGGGAGGATCTGGAGTCCAACAAGTCGGGAATGCTCCTGATCACGGGGCCCAATGTCATGCAGGGCTATCTTGGCCTGCCGGACCAGACGGCCCAGGTGTTGCGCGATGGCTGGTACGTGACCGGCGACATCGCCTTCCTCGACGAGAACGGCTTCATCCACATCACCGGCCGGCAGAGCCGCTTCTCGAAGATCGGCGGCGAGATGATCCCCCACCTGCGCATTGAAGAGGCCCTTGTCGAGGTACTCCACCTTGAGGAGGAAGAGGAAATCCGCCTCGTGGTCACCGGCGTCCCCGATCCGCGAAAAGGGGAGCGGGTCGTGGTGCTCCACACGGGCCTCGACGTGCCGTCGGAGGAAATCTGCCGCCGCCTGGCCGCGGCCGGACTCCCGCCGCTGTGGATTCCCTCGCCCGACAGCTTCTGTCAGGTCGACGCGATTCCCGTCCTCGGCACCGGCAAGCTCGACCTGAAGCAGGTCAAAGACCTGGCCCTGGAACGGTTCGCCGTGGAGGTCTAGCGCGTCGCCGTCCCCGTGGGCCGATCGGCAATGACCGCGGCGGTGCCGTTCTCATCGCTCGCCTTGCTCGCCGCGTCCTGCCCAATCCGCTCGACCAACTGGACAAACCCGTCGCGGACCTCGGGCTGCACGTGCGGCAGACGTTTGGCCAACCGCACGAGGCCCATCTGGTTCACCTCGGCCGTGCGCGCCAGGCTGGCGACGAAGTTGGCCGTCTGGATGAAGTTCAGGTCGGCCGTCTTGTTCACCAGCGGCTGGATGGTCTTGGTCAGAATCTCCACGCCGATATTGTCCAACTGCGTGAAGCTGTCCACGCGGGTCGTGACGTAGCAGTGACCATCCGGACGGCGAATGTAGGCCGACCGCACGACGAGCAGGATCCGGCCCTGGAGTTGCCGGCCGAACACGGGACCGTTGTACGAGCCGTCCGTGTAAATCACCCGAGTGTTCTGATCGCGATAGAGAACCTGAATCGCACCGACGGTCCCCGCGTCATCCGTCAACCGGAACGTCTCCGGACCGGTCTGCTCGAGCTTGACCTGACTGATCCCCAGCGCCTGCCAGACGTTGACGACCACGTCTGGGTGGTCCAACAAGTACAGGTACAGGGCCGGGTCGCACTGCATGACATCCACCGGCAGGCGGCGGAAAAGGCTGACGTCGTTCAGGACGGCGGAGACCTTGGACCGGGCCGCCGGATCGAGCCGGTCAAAAGGAATCGCTTGGATCGCGTTTTCCTGAGCCGCTCGGCTGCTGGTGGCTTTGAGTGCCTCCTGCTGCGCGACCGAGAAGGAACCCGCATGGCTCGACCTCGCCTGGGCCAGCACGACGGATGGCTGAACCAGAACCAGCCCCACCAGGAGCATTCCCGGCAGGATGATTGACGGTTGCCCGATCGCCCTGCGCAGGCTCACGAGCTTTTCCCCCCAGCTGATCGCCATAATCCCCCCTTGGTTGACACGGTCGACACGCTGCCCTCCCCCCCTGTCCCTGCCGCTACCCCTTGCTCTTCTCCGCGAGCTATGAATCCCTGACTCTATCAATGCTCCTGATTATTCGGCTTGTACCGGCTAGACCAAGCAGTGAAACTTTACAGGTCGCCGCTGATGGTTTCAGGGTGGGCAACATAGAGAACCTACAAAGACCAGAAAACCATCAGGTCGGTTTCGGTTCTGCTCTTGTGAGGCCCGGCACAATCGCCGAAAATGCGGCCGCTGAGGATGCCACGGAGGCACCTTCCGGGCGGTCGTGAGGCGAGGGATGCGGTAGGCAACCATGAAAGGAATCCGAGCCCTGCTGGTGACACTGCTGCTGGCGGCCGGCCTCCTTGCCGTGATGGCCGGTCTCTGGTCGCAATCCGAATGGCTCCTGACCGTTTACTGGCGTGCCCAGCTAGCCCGAGCGACCGACGATCAGGCGGGCGCCCAGCTCGGCCAGATCGGCGATCTTGACGGGCCGGGGATCGCGATCCTCGTCGAGTCGTTGAACTCGCCGCGCCAGCGCGTCGCCGCGGAGAGCCGCGAAGTGCTTTGGAAGATGCTGGCCCGCTGGGATCGACTTCCCCGCCGAGAAGCCTCCGAACGGTTGCGCTGCCTGGCCGAAGCTCTCGACCAGTGTGTCGGCCAGTTCGGCGTTTCTGCGCAGGCCGACGCTTCGCAATTGGCCTCGCAGCTCCTCCTCCGGCCCCTGGACGAGACAGTTTTTCCCCAGTGGCAGATGACCGCGATTGGTGAGCGGGTGTTGGCGGCCACCGAACAGGCCCGAGTGGAGCGAGGCAGACAGCTCGCTGGCATCCAGTCCGGACCGCCGTCGGGCGTTGAAGCAGCGTCCTCGCCCGCCAGAGACGAAGGAGCGAAAGTCGTGCGGCCCAATCGTCCCTCGTCGGTCGAGGCGGCCCCGGAGGGAAAGGCCACCGCGCCCTCCTCCGGCGGGACGGCGGCGGTGCTCAACCAGCCGTCGCACCTTGATCCGTCCAAGGTGGCCAAGCCGCTCTCGGAGCCAGGGCTATTGCCTCCTCAGACCCTTACCGCAAAAGAGAAGCCTGAGGCGACTTCGCGCCCGGCCGAAGAAGCACCCGCGCCTCGGGACTATGTGCGCGAGATGCCCAAACCGGCCGAAAACGCGGCAGCCGTGGAGCCGGGCCGCCTGGAGCTTCAAGAGCCCGTGGGGATCGACGTCGACACCGTCGACCTGATTCGCCGTTTGCAGTCGCGTGATCCGACGGCGGCGGCCAGCGCCCGCGAGGAATTGGCACGCCGCGGATTCTCCGAGGTCCAGCTGGAACTGGCCCTGCGTCTGTTTGATCCCAACCCCGAGGTTCGCCGGCAGTTGGTCCGCGTCTTGCCCGACATGCGTTCGCTCGATGCCACGCCCTGGCTGCTGCAACTCTGCCGGGATGAGAACGCCGATGTCCGTCGCACCGCCTTCACGCTGATCGCCACGACGCCCGACCCACTCCTCATCGAGCGTCTCATCCAGATCGCCCGCCAAGACCCCGATCCCGACATCCAGCGTCAAGCCGCTCGCCTATCCGGCCTACGGGACGAAGCCCGTCGCCCGGAAGGCAGACGAGTGCGGTGAGAAGGAGTTAGGACAAGAGGATATCGGCAACGTACGCCAGTGCCAAGGGTCGCTTGCTGCATTCTCCGGATCCCCCCAAGGCCCCACGCCTCACGTCCTTCCTCCTACTGATCGCTGCGCAGTTAGGGGTACTGTTCTCGACTGCCCAGAATCTGATTCGCCCGCATTTTTCCGTACTGAATCGGTTTGGCAGCTCATCCGACGGTGACCTTATCAGCGCAGCGATCAGTAACTCCCAACTCCCAACTCCCCACTCCCCACTCCCAACTCCCAACTCCTAACTCCTAACTCCTCTCCTACTTCCCCATCGCGTCGGACAACCCCACGGCGATCGGCACCGAAAGCATCAGCGGGGCCCAGGCGGCCAGGGCGGAACTGATGACGTAGCTCTTTCCGAGCTGCTGGCAAAGGATCCCCAGGACCATGAAGCCGGCGACCAGCACGCCGCAGAGGCCCATGGCGATGAACACATTGCGGCCTTCGCGCGTGAGCACCAGGGGCAGGCCAAGGAAGAGGAGCGTCAGATCCAACAGCGGCTGAACGAACCGCGAGTGGATTGCGATGCGGATATCGGCGCCGGATTCGAAGCTGGGGTTCTGCAGGCCGCGAATCAACTGCGCCGTGGAACAAAACGGGCGCGACTTGGCGCCGGTGAGTTGCTCGAAGGTGACGCCGCTGACGACAAAGCACTCGTCCGGTTTAAGCCAGTCGGACGCGTCGCGCGGGGTGATGAGCACTGGCTGACCGTCCAGCATCAACGAGGGGCGCTGGCCCAGATCCTTGGGCTTTTCCAGTTGCGTGAACAAGTAGCCTCCCGGCCGCTTTCCCTCCGGCGGCCGGTAATAGGCGTCTTCGGCCGCCAAGTATCTCCCATATTCGCTCAATCGAGTCGGCATCACAAAGTCGGGATGGTGAATCCGTCGCTTGTCGGCGTAGGTCGATTTGCCGCGAATGTAGATCCCCGTCTGGGCGTCGCAGGTTGGCGACAACTCCTGGGCCACATCGCCGACCAGGTCCTGCGGCCGTTTGGCCATCTCGTCGCGAAACGGCGGGATGAGCAGTTCCCGGCTGGCGGCAGCCAAGAGCGTGATCGCGACGGCGGCCACAAGGACCGGCTTGATCACGCGGAGCCGCGAGACCCCGGCGGCCAACAGGGCCGTCATCTCGTTGTGCCGCTGAAGCCAGGCCACGGTGAACATCGCCGACACCAGGACCAGGAAGCCCGAGGTGCGATCGAAGAAGAAGATCGCCTTGTAGACATAGTACGTGCCCATCAGCTTCGCCAGTCCGCCCGCCTTTTCCGCGGAGCGCATGAACTCCTCAAGGTTCGTGAAGGCGTCAAAGACGATGAACAGGCCGCTGAGGCTGATGTAGCAGATCAAAAACGTCTTGAGAAACTGGCTCAACAGGTAGCGATCGATGATCCGCATCAAAGCACCTCCCGCAAGGCACGCGCCAGGGCCTCAATGCCCCGGCGAAGATTCTCGCACGACGGAATCCCGAAGCTCAACCGCACCATGTTCTTGGGAATCGGTTGGCCTTCCAGCGGATAGCAGTACTCTCCAGGCACGTAGAGGACTCCCTCCTTCGCCGCCCGATCGAACAACGGCCCCTGGATCCCCGCATCAATCCCCTCGGGCAGGCGGAGCCACAGGTACAAACCTCCCGTGGGACGCACCCATTGGAGGCCCAAGGGGGCCAGCAATTCGTCGGCCGCCTTGAGCAGGACGTCGATCTTGGCGCAATACTCGTCGCAGAGCCGCTCGACGTGCCGCTCGAAGAGCCCCAGATTCATTACGGCCGCCATGAGGATTTGGTTGAAGTTCGGCGAACCGAAATCGACGTTTCCCTTGACGCTCAACACCGGCACGACCAGCTTCGGCGGCAGGATCCCCCACCCGACCCGGATTCCCGGGGAATAGGATTTCGAAAAACTCCCGGCCACGATCACCGTGTCGCCTTCCGGGTCGAACGATCGCAGGCTTGGGATGTCGGTGCCATGGTAGCGGAGTTCGCGGTAGGCGACATCCTCGACAATGTGGATCTTGCCCGCTCGCGACCACCGCCGGGCGATCTCGACCAGCTTGGCGCGACGTTCCGCGGAAAGCGTCACGCCCGTGGGATTGTCGTAGTACGTCGTCACATAGATCAGCTTGACCCGGCCAAGCTCGCCCGCCCGTTCCAAGCGGACCAGTTGCGATTCGATGGCGTCGGGGATCAGGCCCTCCTGATCGACCTCCACGCCGATGGCCCGGGCGCCCACGTTGGTCAGCGTACCCAAGTAGACGTAGTAGCTCGGCGACCCGCAAAGGACAATGTCCCCCGGATCGAGCAGCGTTTCGCCGACCAGATGGAGAAACTGATTGCTGCCCGCAGTGATCACGACCTGGCTGGCCGAGAGCTTCGCTTCCGCGGCCGTTTGGCGGTCGGCCTGGAGCATGCGGGTGAGGATCGCCTCGCGGAGCGGAGCGTAACCGATCGTCGTCCCATACTGGAGGGTCGCCTGAGACAGGGCCGAGTCCGACCAGATGGTCACCAGGGCCTGGGCCGTGGCCTCCACCGGCAGACTCTGCTGGTCGACAAACCCGGCCGCCAGGGAAACAAGATCCGGATAGGCCAGGGTGCGTGCCATCAACCGACTAGCGATCGGCTCGCCGCCGGCCCATTGTGCGCGTCGACTCAAGTGGTTTGATTCTGCCATGGAGTGCTCCCAGGGCCCGTCCGGGCCAATGTGGCAGCATAGGGGAACTGGCGACGTCAAGTCAAGGTCCAGAGGAGGGTTCGGGGTTCAGGGTTCGGGGTTCAGGATTTGGCGTCAGAATCCACGGGCCCCGGATTGCCCAAGCCCCCCCCGCCTCCTGAACCCTGACCCCTGAACCCCGAACCCCTGGCATGTCCAACGCCAAAGGCTATGATGGACCCGTATGCTGGGCAGACTACGCAACACCCGATTCCTTCGCGACTCCGCGCAATCCCTCGCGCGGTGGTGGGGCCAGGGGCTCGATCTGCTGCTGCCGCCGCGATGCGCCTGCTGCGACACTGAGCTAACTGCTCTTGCCGATCACCTGCTTTTGTGCGATGACTGCCAGGACCTGCTCGGACCGATCGACTGGAGGTTCTGCCATCGTTGCGGCTCGCCAATTACCGCCAAAGAGGCGACCGCGAAACGTTGTGAGCGATGCCGCACGAGACGTCTGCACTTCGACGCGGCCGTTTCGCTCGGGGCCTACCGGGATCACCTGCGCGACGCTGTGCTGCGGATGAAGCGACCGGCCGGCCGGACCCTCGCGGTGGCGATGGGACGATTGTTTCAGTTGCGCCGAGGTGGCGACGTGGTTTCGCTCCACCCTAACCTGATCATCCCTGTGCCCATGCACTGGCGACGACGCTGGGTGCAGGGTAGCAACAGCCCGGATCTCCTGGCCGAATGTTTAGCGTCCAGCCTGGGAATCCCGGTCGAGGCCGGCGTTTTGCGCCGACAGCGGAACACGATACCGCAGGCCAACTTGCCGCCCAAACAGCGATTCGCCAATGTCCGCGGAGCTTTTCTGGTCCGGTCGGGCTACGATTTAGCAGGACGCCACGTCCTGCTGGTCGACGACATCCTCACCACCGGTGCGACGTGCAGCGAGGCGGCCCGCGTGCTCAAGGCGGCCGGGGTGGCCCAAGTCACCGTGGCCGTGCTGGCCCGGGCGGTGGGCGACTCGCCTTCGTCCTGACCGGGCCTCGAGTGAGCGTCGGCATTCCCCCGGTCGCAAGCGACCGGGCTAAACTGGGCATTAGAAGCTGTTTCAAAACCGGTTTTCAGCCGCTCCTGTGTCGCCGTTTGTCCGGTTTTGAAACAGCTTCCTAGGGAAATACACGGTCGCAGGTGGCAGCATGCTTGCCCCCACCGACCGCGAACAAGACAATAGAGCCTTATGACCACCAATTCCCCCCGCAACACGTACCCGTTTCGCTCCGCCGTCTTCAGCGGGCTGGGAGTGCTCCTCCCCCCTCTTCTGACGGTCGTTATCTTCCTCTGGATCGGCGGGACGGTGCAAACCTATGTCCTGCGCCCGGTCAATGCGGGGGTCCGCAACGTCATCGCCTGGTCGGTGGCCGATATCTGGGCCGACTGGCAGTTGCCCGCCGACCAACGCGACAAAGCCAACCCGGTGATCAATGGCCAGATCTACCAAGGGTTGCCCGATGGCAATTACGTGCCGCTGTGGGTGTACAACATCGTCCGACGCCAGCCGGGCGACGCCCCGATCGACTCGGCCTGGGACGTGTACCATCGCTACGTGGAACTGAACTACCTGCGTCCCTACCTGATGATCCCGCTGATCCTGGCGGTGTTTCTCCTGGCCCTCTACCTGCTCGGCAGCGTGATGGCCGTTCGGATCGGACGCGGCCTGGTCGCCCTGGTCGAGAGCGCCATCCAGCGCGTGCCCCTGGTCCGGAACGTCTATTCGGCCGTCAAGCAGATCAGCGACTTCCTGCTCAGCCAGCGGGAGCTGGAGTATTCGCGCGTCGTCGCCGTCGAGTATCCCCGCAAGGGGATGTGGCAGCTCGGCCTGGTCACAGGCGACGGGATCCCCGAACTCGAAGCGGCCGTCGGCGAGCCGATGCTCTCCGTGCTGATTCCCACGTCGCCCATGCCGGTGACCGGATTCACCGCCACCGTTCTGAAACGCGAAACGGTCGATCTGAATATCACGATCGATCAGGCTCTCCAGTACCTGGTCAGCTGCGGCGTCGTCCTGCCACCGGAGAAGCTGCAGGAGATGGCCACACCAAGTGTCGAGTCGCCGCCCCTGGTTGGACCGGCTGAGTCTGACAGCTAAGTCCGGGGTCAGATGGCGGGGCAAAGAACAACCAGGGAGAGAGAAGCGAAATACTGACCCCTGAACCCTTTTTCACACGACATCTTCATCCCGCACCCGCATAACCTCAGCTCCCATGCCTCACTCCTCCGCCTTACGTATTGGCACCCGCGGTAGTCCTTTGGCCCGATGGCAGGCCGAGTGGGTCGCCGGAAAATTGCAGCAACGGGGGATCGAGGTGGCCCTGGTGCCGATCACCACGGCCGGCGACCAGAATCAGCAAGGGCCGATTGGAGCGATCGGCACCCAAGGCGTCTTCACCAAGGAGATCCAGCGGGCCTTGTTGGACGACCGGGTCGACCTGGCCGTGCACAGCCTCAAGGATCTGCCCACGGACGAGGTGCCCGGGCTGGTGTTGGCAGCCGTGCCTCCCCGGGCACCGGTCAACGACGCGTTCGTGTCTCGCCGCTTCCCCTCTTTCGAATCGCTCCCCCACGGGGCCGTGCTGGGCACCGGCAGCTTGCGACGCCGCGCGCAACTGCTCCACTGGCGCCCGGATCTGGTGATGAAGGACGTGCGAGGCAACGTCGATACCCGGCTGCGCAAGCTCAACCAACAGCAGTACGACGCCCTGGTGCTGGCCGAAGCCGGCCTCCAGCGTCTGGGCCTGGCCGAGCAGATCACCCAGGTCCTGCCGATGCCGGCGTTCCTCCCCGCGGTCGGCCAAGGCGCGTTGGGGTTGGAGACTCGTGCCGACGATCACCGCACCCGGGAAGCCGTGGCTCAACTCGATCATCCGGCCACCCATGCGGCCGTGTTGGCCGAACGAGCCATGCTGGCGACGCTCCAAGGCGGATGCCTGGCACCGATTGCCGCCTGGGGACGGATCGACGGCGGGCGCCTTGTGCTCACCGGCCGCGCACTGGCGCGCGACGGTTCCCAGAAGCTCGAAGCCACCGACGATGCCGAGCCGGCCGACGCCGTCCAACTCGGCATTCGCCTGGCCCAATCCCTGATCGCCGCCGGCGCCACCGAACTGATCCACGCCGCCCGTGAAGCCGGCGAAGGGAGTCCTCCTCCGATGTAGGGCAGATTGGGTGGCATGCCGT
>JBDKTH010001151.1:0-6372 GCA_039680305.1 Thermoguttaceae bacterium
CGATCGTGTGTGCAGCGAGTTGAGCACCACTTAAGGGCCCGCGAAGTCCACGGACCGGCGCATTGTCGTCGCTGACCGCCGCGCCGAGTTGACGGCTCATGACAGATCCCACATCGGCCGTCGCCATGAGCTTGAGGGCCTTGTCGCCGCCGCTGATCGTGGCTCCTTCCTTGAAACGGTACGCAAGGTTCGCGCCGCTGACGACCGATTGATACGTGACCGCTGCCGCCGACCGTGCGCCTTGCCAGCCGGTGCCGCCGTTCTGACCAGCCAGCGAGCCGGCCGCGTAATCGAAGCTCTCGGTCGCGATCGTCCCTGCTGCGGCCTGATAGGCGAGCGACAACAACACGACAGCGAGCACGGCGACGATTCGACTCATGGCTTCTCACTCCTACGTGGTTGATCCCAGCGGAGATCGTTTCAAACCTATCTGCGACGCAAATGCCTGGTTGCCTCGTCCTGTCTCAGTTCCCCGGATCGGTCAGCCGATAGATCCGCGTCACTTCGGCGGGCAAATCGGCCTCGATAACCGAAAGGTTCTTGCCGACCGACTGGCCGGTCATCACGTCCAGCACGTCGCGACGTCCGGGCAGCGCGAGCCGTTTCGGCCCCGCGGTGGCCGTATGGATCATCAGGTAGTTGTCGTTGGCAAATAGTGGATCGTCGGTGTTGCTGTAGACATGGCCTCCAGCATAGCGCACCAGGCCGCGTAGCATCCCGTTGGGCAACCCGGGAACTGCAGAGTAGACCGATCGCCAAGTACCGAAATCGCGGACCACCAGCCCGGCTCGGCCGTCGGCGCCCAACCGCCCGAGGACCTGGGCTTCCGGATCGTCGGCCCAAAAGGCAGGGCTCAGCAGCGCCGTTACAGGCAGGGTGTCGGATCGCTGCACTTCGCCCGTGATCGGATGGGCGTAGTCCGTAACGGCCAGGCGGAGCCGCTCCGGCCCGAGCGTGTGCCGGATCCGGAGGCCGGTCAGGTCCTGCATCGCGTCGTCACTGAACGAGCCATCGGGTCGCACGAAGCCTGGTGCGTAGAACCAGGCCGCCACGGCCCCATTGCGACGCACTTTTCGCTTCACCGCCTCGCGCAGACGCTCGTCGAGTTGGAAGGAATTGAGGAAGAGGTAGAGCTTGTAGTCGGGCATCCGGCGATCCGCGAGGTCTGACAGGAGGTACATGTCGAACGGAGCGCCCATCGTGGCCAGCGCATCGTGCATCTCACGCAACAAGGGGCGCGTCACATCGCCAGCCGCCATACGCAGATGAAAAAAGCTCTCCTCGTCCACCAGCACCGCAACGTCATGCGGTGGCTGCTTGGAAAGCGGCATGCTGGCCAGGCCAGCCTGATGCATCCGGGCAATGTCCTCCATGATCGCGATGTCGTGGAACGTATCGTCGCCCGCCAACGTAAACCACCACAACGCAGTTCCCTTGGTAAGCATGTAGCCGAAGCCCCGCTGGAGCACGGCGAGGGTCTCCGGTAGGGAGCGAACTGCGTAGGAGGCCTGGCCGCGGAACAAGTGCGTGCGTACGTCGGCCTCATCCCAGTAGAGTTTGCCGTGCAGCCGATAGCTGGCCGTGTAGTCAGCGACGAAATTGCCCGGCTCGCCGCCACGCCGGTGCTGGTAGTCGGTGGGCGAACAGAGGAAGTCGACAAACGGCGACTCAAGGACCTGCTTCAGGCCGAGGAAGCCCAGGTTGGCCAGCGAGCGACTGGCGGCGTAGTGTAGTGAATAGCCGTAGAATATGCCGGTGATCTTCCGCCCCTGCGTTTCTTCCTTGCAGATCCGGCAACTCCGAATGATGTTGTGGGCGGTAATGTCGGAGAGAAAACGCCGGTAGTCAATCACTGCCTGCGCCTTGCGTGCGTCGCGGAACAGTCCGTATTCCGACGCCTCCCGCGCGGCTTGGCCGGGCGGCAGCGAGTTGCCGAAGCCGACCTGCGAATCGTTCCACGCCGCGCGTAACCTGTCCTGATCGTTCCCGTAGCGCTCGCGCAGCCACTTCCGGAACCGTTTGACGGCCGCCGGGCCGTAGTCGATCAGTCCCTTGTTGTATCCCCACCAGTACCATTCGCTCGACTCGCCGCCGGCCGGCTGGTAGCCGATGATGTGCCCGGCGTACGCGGAACCCTCGATGTGGCGGATCAGGTCGCGAAGCATCCGCTGGTAGGTTTCCTCCCAAAGCTCCGAGGCCAGCGACGCCTGCTCGGCCGGCGTGCCATCCTCATGGCGTGCCAGTTCGTCGGGATGCCCTTTGAGCCACCAGTTCGGCACGTTGATCTTCACGCGCAGAAAGATCTGTGCCTGCGGATCCGCGTCGACGATCGCCTGGATCTGCCGGTCGACTCGCTCGAAGGCGTATTGACCATCTCCCAGCCACCACTCGGAGCTCTCCGTGGCTTTGGTCGGGTCGTGCGGTGTGATGACCGCCCAGGTCCAGAGGATGTGGCTGTAGAGGTGGATGCCCGCCGCGGCGAAGTCCCGGCACGGCTTCGTGGGAAAGTGCCCAATGGGAACCATCGCCATGGGAAACACCGGCTGCCCGTTCACTTGAAGGGCCGGCACGCCGCCGTGCATTGCCACGGAGGCCGTGGTCTTGGCCGATGCGATCGTGTCCGCGGGGAGCCTCCGCTCGTACTGCTCAACAATCCGCAGCTTCTGTTGAAACGGATCCGTGGAAGCGGCGGTCTTCTTCGTCGATTCCGCCGGCGTCGCTTCTGCCGGGTAAACGCGATGGCGTTCCCGCCAATGCGCGGCGATCGCCTCCGACGTGAACGTACGGGCATAGACTCGCACATCGTCGAGGAGCCCCTGGAACTGATAGTCGCGGGCCCCCGCCACGTTGCAGCCGACGCCGATCAACACCGGGGCCTGGCCGGCCAGAAGCTGCTCGCACGATGTGCGCCGCGAGGCGACCTGGCGACCGTTCACGTAGAGGCAAACCAGGCCCCGATCGAACGTGGCGGCGACGTGACTCCATCGGCCCGCGGCCACCATGCGCTCCGGGTGCTGTCCCCCGTCGAAGACTCCCTGCCAACCGCCCCGGGAATCGTGGAACTTCAGCTCCAGCTTCCCGTCGGACAGGTCCATGCAGAACTGGACCGCCTGTAAGGCTTCCGAACGAGTTCCCTTGAACAGGATCGTCCGATAGCCTTCGGTTCGGGTCGGACGGATCCAGGCCTCCACGGTGAGATGCCCCGTGTCCGCCGGGCTTGGCATGTCGGCGACCTGCACACTGCTTCGCCCCTGGCAGGATAGCGCCCAGCCCCAAGGGCCCTGCACTCGCTCGATCCTGCGATCTGAGCGAGCACCGCTGCCGGTCACCTGCTCGTGGCACGAGAACGGCTCCGTCTCCTCAAAACCAAGCCACAGCGTCATGCCGTCCGAACGTGGTTCGCCTTTGCTGGAGGAGGTAGGGGAGAAGCTCGCATCACGGCAGAAGAGAAACTCGTGAACCACAGTTCCCGGGCCCGAGGCGGTAGCTTCCAATGACAGTTGGCCACCCTCGACGCTGCCTGCGCGCTGCCATTCCGACGCGGCGTTCCCTTTAAGCTCGATCCGTTGCGAACCGGTACGCAGCGTCAAATCGCCGCCGAAGCGCACCCAGACGCTCTGGGGCCCTTGGGGTAGCACGAGTTGGGCCTTGGCCTGCGCTGGCCCCCGGCTGACCAGATCCGTTCCCGCCGCCTGCCAGCCCGACTGCACCCTCAGCGCATTCGCCAGAACCGAGATCACTGGCCGCTGGTTCTCCGACGCGGCCAATGCAACTGCCGACCAACCGACGAGAACTACGATCATGGGCCAGGAGAAGGTGAGTCGGCCACGCATTGTTCCACTCCCGATTGTTCCACTTATCCCCTGTCTGAATAAGCACTTACGACGCATACTATCTTCGCCGTCGAGGAACGTCAACACTGCGGCACGGGCTTCTTGCGCTCATTCCGTTTTCTGGAACAATCGCTGGTTTCGCAGACGCCCGTCGCTTGCCGAAGCACCGGCACGAGGGGAAGGAGGAGGGCAGGGGAGGAGCATGCGGCAGGAGTGCGTAGCCCCGCCGCCGATCGACGAACGAGCAGAACTAGGGAAGATTGCTCGGCATTACTTGCCGATTCGCTTCAGCGCTGCCGAGGCCGCAGCCCGGACGCCTTCATCGTCGTCCTCAAGAGCCGCCTTTAGCGCAGGCACCGCCGGTTGAGCCAACGGTCCGAGCCGCTCTAGCGCCTCGGCCGCATGCAGCCGGGCGAGCGCCGCCGGCTCGCGCAGTGCTTTGACGAGCACAGGCACCAATTTTGGCGAGGTCTCGGAACACCCCGGGTCGATCTGGGCCAACGCCCACGCGCTGGTCAACGCCAGGAACTGATCGTCGCTGGCGAGCCGCTTCTGCAGTTCTGCCTTGGCGGCCATCGCCGCGGGCCCCATCTTGCCCAGGGCGTGACAGGCACTGAAGCGGACTTTCGGGTCTTCATCGTTCAGGGCACGGATCACGGCCGGCAACGCCTCTCGGGCCTCGGGACCGATCGCCGCCAGGGCAAAGAGCACTTCGTTGCGGGTCGCCGCCCGGTCATCCTCGAGGGCCTCGACCAATGCCGCAACGGCCGGCTTGGCCGCCGGTCCCACCCGGGCCAGGATCGCCGCCGCACGCGGACGGGCCTCGCGCTTTCCCAACGCCTGGATCAAGCGCGGCAGGACCCGCTCGCCTTGGCTCGCCAGGGCGTCCAGCACGGCGTCGAGGGCTTCCGGGCTGGCCTCGTCCATCACTCGCTTGAGGATCGGCTGCGTGATCGACGGGGCAGGCTGCAGGTCAACCAGGCCTCTTGCGGCCGCCAAACGCACGCGGTGGTCGTTGTTCTTCAACTGCTCGGCGAGCAGTTCTACGGCCTGACGAACCTGGTTCTGATCCTCCGGATTGAGCTTGGCCAGAGCCCAGTGACTGACGGTGCGAAGCATCGGGTCGTCGTCCTTCGTGTTCGCCTGGATCTTCGCCTGGACGTCGCCGGGAACCCGGCCGATGCTCCCCAGGGCATAGGTCGCCACGATCCGGTTCAACTTGTTATCCAAGGCGGCCGCCAACTGCGGAACGGCCGGGGCCGACGCCTCGCCGATCGCCGCCAGGGCCAGGATCGCCTCGCGCCGCACATCGGGCATCTCATCCGCCAGAAGGGGCGTCAGGGCCGGAACAGCCGCTTTCGCCTCGGGGCCAATCTCGGTGATCACCAGGCAGACCCAATACTTCGCGCGCGGGTCGCCCAAAGCCTTGATCAGCCCGGGGAGCGACTCCTTCCCATGATCGGCCAGCGCGGCGATCGCGCGGATCCTCGCCGCGTCGTCGGAACCCTCCAACACCTTGACCATCAGAGGCACCGCAACCACGGGGCCAGGGCGGAGCTTGCGGAGCGCGTCGATGGTCTCCCGACGCACGACGGCGTCCGCGTCGGCGACACGTTGCGTCAAGGCCGGCACCGCAGCCAGGGCCGGCGGCCCAATTTCCCCCAGAGATTGCGCCGCGTGTGCCCGGACGGCTGGTGTGGCGTCGTTCAAGAGTCGCGTCAAGGTTTCGACGGCCTCAGGATGTCTGGCCCCAACCAATCCGAGTTGGTCAATCGCCTCGATTCGCGCCGTCAAGTCGGACGACTGCGCCGCCTTGATCAGGGGCGCCACGTCGGCAGCCCTCGCCTCCGCCGCAACCGTCGCCCCCAAGAGAACCATCCAAACGCCGATTGTCAGTTTCGCGTGCATGACTGTCTCCTCTTCCACGGACCGGCGGCCGACTACCGGGCCGGCATTTGGGCTTCGTACGCCAGACTCGTAATGTAACGCTTGGCGACAAGATAGTCGGTCGGCGTCACGGCTCGGACTTGGGCTTGGAGCTCGGCGAGCATCGTATCGGTCCGTTGCCGGATCGCGTCGACCTGTTCGGTGCTGGCCGCACCGACGTAGGCCCATTGCCGAAAGAGCCCCTCCAACTCGCCTCGCGATTGGGCGAACTCATCCTCGCGTAGCAGACGCGGCCACTGGATCCGGCCGTTGACGCTGTCCAGCTCGCTGGGGCTCAGACGCTGGGGTTGGTCGGCCTGGGCGTAACGCACGAGTTGTTCCATGCTCGGTCTGGCCGTCCGTTCCGTGGCACGATAGCTCCGGTTCGCCTGACGCATGGAAAAATAGGCGTTGGTCCACTGCTGGCGGTTCTCGATCTCGCGGCGTTGGGCCTCGGTCATGTTGATGGCGGCTTCCGAGGTGGCCAGGTTGTACACCCCTGCGGAGCGGACCACGTCGCTCATGCCTCGGGCATAGCCTTCCACCGGGGTGGAAGCCCGATTGTCAACGTACGGGAAGCCGTTATAGACCTGGGCCAGCAGGCCCGCCCCAG
>JBDKTH010000898.1:0-3052 GCA_039680305.1 Thermoguttaceae bacterium
CGAGTAATCCTCGGGAAAGAACACGGCAGACGGCCGATTCACGCCCTCCGGCTGCCAGCGCGAGGCCGGATCCGGATACTCTTGGTTGTCGTCCAGCTTGTAGGCGTAACGCAAGCCTTCCGAAACCCCGGTCTCCCGATGGGTCAGATAGCCATACGTCTCGGCCTTCATGACCGCTTCCGTGCGCTGGCCGTTGGGGTACGTCACCAAGGTGACGCCAGCCGCCTTCGGCGCCCAAAGACGCCACTGCACGGATCCGTCACGCTGCCTGGTCGCGCCAAGTTCGATCGACGTAGCCATGCTCCCCCCTCATGCCGGATACTCGAAGTCGGAAACTCGAAATCGGAAACACGTGCAAAAGCGCGAGACTCAAATGCTCGACACCACGCCAAGCGACACGCGGCTCAGGTTTCGATCATCCCCTTTTTCTGGCGTCCGGTTTGCTTCGTGTTTTCGATCTCGCACTCTACTCGCCATCTGCCGCCTTTGTGCGAGCTTCCGCAACTCGACGAATAATCTTGAGAACGTTGGGCAACTTGCGGAACTCCTCCAGGCTGTAGCGGGCTTTGTGCCGCCAGTTGGGACGCTCCTTGAAGGTTCCCGGGGTGTTTTGAGGCTGTGTCTCGCCCCAGAGGTCCTCCAGGTTGAGCAGCACCACGGCGGCGGGACTCAAGCCCAGGTAAACCTGGCAGGCCTCCATCACGGCCTGGGTATCGTCGTTGGACGCGTTGAGCAGCCCCCTGCGTCGAAGGAACTCGGCCATGCGTCGGCATTGCCCGTCCCGCTCCTTGCGAATCTCCACGGCCTGGTCCGCGGTCAAGAGGTCCAGGTCCAGTCGGTCCTCGACATCCAGCGCCTCGTAAAACGCCTTAAAGGTCGGCATATCGTGGGTGTTGAGGCTTGCCACCGACGACGAGCGAACCTTCCCCATCGGCTGCTCGGGATCGGGTTTCAACTCGTACTGCACCACGTACATGTCGCGCACGGCGTGCCGGGCCATCGCCGCATCGACCTCCGGCGGCACGGTCCCCAGGTTCTCGCCGACAATCCTCGCCTTGTAGCGGTGCGACTCCAACGTGACGACGGCGAACAGCTCGTCCAGCGGGTAGTGGACGTAGACGCCTTCCTTGGCACTCATCCCCTCGGGCACCCAGAAGAGCCGGTAGAGGCTCATCACATGGTCGATGCGCAGCACTTTGGCATAGCGCAACTGGCCACGCAACGAGTCGATCATGTAGCGATACTGCTGTTGACGGAGCCGCTCGGGATGCAGCGGCGGGAAGCCCCA
Source organism: Thermoguttaceae bacterium (assembly GCA_039680305.1). GTDB lineage: Bacteria > Planctomycetota > Planctomycetia > Pirellulales > Thermoguttaceae > JBDKTH01. The sequence continues at coordinate 1,289 of JBDKTH010000898.1, forward strand.
GTTCTGCCCCTTAGTGAAGAAGGCATCGGGCGGGGCGCCGCCGGAGGCCTCCAGGGCGAAGATTTCTCGCTGCGACCAGACGTCGAATCCACTGCGGCTGACGCCCAACGGAAAGTCGAGATACCATAGCAGGTTCGACTCCCGCGCATGGTCCGTGGCCGCGCGAAGCTGCTCTTCGGTCTGCCACTGGGCATACAAGTGATATCGGAACGCCGCTTCGTCGTAATCGCCCGGCTCGATCGCCCCGCTGGCGAGCCGTTTGGGCCACCGGGTCCAATCGAGCCCATGCCGGTCCGCCGCCGCACGGAATTGGGCATACGCCTCGGCCCGCGGGGTGTCGCTGCAGTATTCCTGCAACGCCGCCCGACGCGAAGAGTCGGTGGCGAAGAACGTTTCGGCCAAGGCTTCCAGCACCTGATGTTTGATTCCCATCTGCTCGTGATAGTCGACGAGCGGCTCCGCTCGCAACGCCTCAAGCTTCTTGCGCACCTCGCGGCTTTCGAGCAGCTGCTGGGCTTTGGGCGAATGGGCAAACTCGGGAATCCGTGTGACATCGACGTAGAACTCGTTCCAGAACAGCCGCGTGCCGGGTGAATAGGGACTCGGATCGTCCATCAAATTCACGGAGGCCGCCAGCGGCAGCGTGGCGACCATGTTTCCGCCCTGTTCGGCCGTCCACTGCATCATGGCCGCCAGGTCGGAGAAGTCGCCAGCGCCCCAACTGGAGCGGCGACGGAGCGAGTATAACGGCAGGAACAGGCCCCACAGATGCGTCGGATCTCCGGGTTCGCCCCGATAGGCTTGCCTTGGCGCGGCGATGACCATGGCTTCGGCCGTCTGGCCCGCCGTCTCCAAATGCAGGTGATGATACCCCCAGGGCAGACGGCCGGGCAGTTGGAGCTGCTTGACCACGTACTTGATCCCATCGACCCGCAACTGGCGTTGGGTCGGCAGATCGGCCAGGCGGGCGTGATGCTGGCGGACCTCGCCACTGTCCAGTTTCCACTGCATCCGGACGCCCCCGGAGAGGGTCGTTGCGGCGAAACGCAAGGGGATGCTGGCCCGTCCCTCCCAGGCCACGACAACCGGCTCGAGCATGCGTTGCCAATGGGCCTGACGGCTCGCACGCAGCACGCCGGCCACGTCCTCGGGCCGATCCAGTGGAACGCCGTAAACCTGAAGCATGCGGAACAGGCTGTCGGCCGAGGCCTCCTGAAGCTGTCCGGCCACATCGCGATAGTTGTGGCGGATCCCGTGGAGCGAAGCGAGTTGTCGGAGTTGATCAAGGTAGGTCGTCATGACTTCTGCAATTGGAACCAGTAGAACGCATACGGCCCAAGACTGAGGAAGTAGGGGTCCTCCGTAATGGGTGGGAAGGGCGTCTCCCCAAACATTTCCACGGGAGTATAGCCTTGAAAGTCGGACAGATACAACGCCACTGGTTGGACTGTGTTGGCCAGGTTGCCCACCGCCAGGATCACCTCGCCGCCGTCGTGCCGCAGGTAGGCCAAGACCTTCCGATTCTCCGGCAAAAGCACGGTCATCTCGCCACGGCCAAACACCGGATGCTGGTTGCGCAGGGCGATGATCCGCTTCATCCAGTTCAAGAGCGACTCCGGATCCCGCTCCTCGCTTTCCACGTTGACCAGGGGGTAGCCATACTGCGGATCGGCGATGAGCGGGGCGTAGAGCGCGGCGGGGTCGACATGGGAGAACCCGGCGTTGACGTTGCCGTTCCACTGCATCGGCGTCCGCACGCCGTTC
>JBDKTH010001046.1:0-2626 GCA_039680305.1 Thermoguttaceae bacterium
GTCGGCGACCAAGCGGCGGATGTCCTTCGGCGGGCGTTAACACTTCTCGCGATACCGAATGGCGAGGCACGACCGGTCGCTCTTCGCAGCTACCGCTCTCCACGCTTTCGTGCCTCGTCGTTCGGGCGTTCTTCTATACCGGCTCCTCTGGTCGCAAGCGACCGGGCTAAACTCAATACCGTTCCACCGGTTGGCGCAAGTCTTTGTTTAGCCCGGTCGCTTGCGACCGGCGGACACAACCGAGTTCAAAGCCCCCTCTCTTGAGCGTCATCGACGCATGATAGTCAGGTAAATTACTTGACATTCCAGGGCATATCCGCGATGATGAACCCCTAGTGGCAGGGGGCGGCCACGATGCGCCTCGTCAGGTCTGTTCTGTCCGACGCCAATGAGCCCTGGACCATGTCTCGGCAAGCGATTTTCGAAGCCAGTCTGAACTATTTCCTCGAACCGATCGGGCCATTCTTGGCCGATGAGTCGGTGACGGAAATCATGGTCAACGGCTTTAACGACATCTACATCGAGCGTCGCGGCCGGCTGGAACCGACCACGGCCCGGTTTCCCAGTGACGACGCGCTCCTGTCGGCCGTGCACAACATCGCCCAATGGGTCGGCCGCGAGATCACCGACGAGCACCCCGTGCTCGACGCCCGGCTGCCCAGCGGTTTCCGCGTTCATGCGATCATCCCGCCCAGCGCGCGGACCGGAACCTATCTGACGATCCGCAAGTTTTCCCGGGAGACGATGACCCTGGACGACTTCGTCCGCTACGGGAGCTTGTCGGAGTCGGCCAAGGAGTTTCTGGAAATCTGCGTGCGGCTGCGCAAGAACGTCCTCATCTCCGGCGGCACGGGCACCGGGAAGTCGTCGCTCTTGGGGGCCTTCTCCCGGGCGATCCCTGAAGAAGAACGCGTCGTGGTGATCGAAGACACCTCGGAGTTGCGTCTGATCCAACGCCACACGCTGTACCTGGAAGCCCGGCATGCCGACGCCTCAGGGCGCGGCGGCCTGGGCGTGCGGCAGTTGTTCACCAACGCCCTGCGCATGCGGCCCGACCGGATCATTGTCGGCGAGGTCCGCGGCGGCGAGGCCTTGGACCTGGTCCAGTCGATGATCAGCGGCCACGACGGAAGCTTGTCGACCGTCCACGCCAGCACGGCCCGCGACGCCCTGATCCGCCTGGAAACCCTCTCGCTGATGTCCGACGTGGAATTGCCGGTCTACGTGGCCCGGGCGCAGGTGGCCGCAGCGATCCACCTGATTGTCCAAATTGCCCGGTTTACCGAAGATGGGTCGCGCAAGATAACGCGAATCACGGAAGCCCGCGGACTGGACGAGAATAACCAATACCGGACCGAGGATCTGTTTGTGAGCCATCTGCGTGGGAAGACGGCCGACGGCCGGCTCATGGCCGAGTTGGAGCCGACCGGTCAGTTGCCCACGTTCGCTCGAGAACCATACCAGCAAGGTATGGAGCAGATGATTCGCCTGACCAGTGGGTTATGGACGCGATGAACGGCAGAGCGAAGACTGAGCCGAATCTCCCGCCGCGCACCGGGCCGGGGCGTGCCGCCCCGTTTCCGGGCCGACACGGCCCGACTCGGCGAGATGCGTCTCGAAGGGGCGCCGCATCGCTCGACTATATCCTCCTGCTCGGGGTCGTCCTGCCGATGATCGCCTTCATCCTTGGAGCGGCTCCGCGGATCATTCGTCTGGCGTACGAGATGGTGTCCGTGCTGATATCCTGGCCATTCATGTAACGAAACAAGCGCCCACCCTTTACCAGATGAGGACGGAAAGATGAAGAGCCCAATGCTGCGGTTGATGCGGCGGATCCACGAGGACGAACAAGGGGCCGTGAGTCTGGAAACGGTTTTGATCGTCGGAGCGATTGCCTTGCCGATCTTGATCTTCTTGTACAAGGTCGGTTGGCCAAGAATCCAGAAGATGTTCGACGATGGGATGACAGAACTCGATGGTGGCACAGGCTCTTAATCGTATCAAAGAGCACTGATGGTCACAACGTCCCTGTTGCTCCTGCTGCTGGCGATTGCGTCGGTAACGGATATCCTCGGGCACAAGATTTACAATTGGACCACGTATTCGGGCATCCTCGCCGCTTGGGGTCTCAGCGGCCTCGGGGCGGCGCTGGAGGCCTCGGGCACAGTGAGTACGGAGACGCTGGCGCATTGGGGATGGATCAGGTTCCCGGATAGCTTCTTCGGCTTCCTGATCTGTGGTTTTGTTCTGGTGGTGTGTTACGTGTTTCTCAAGGTAGGAGGTGGCGACGTCAAGTTGATGGCCATGATGGGGGCGTTACTGGGACTGGAACGGGGAATTGAAGCCATGCTCTGGACGTTCGTCCTCGGCGGATGTCTGGCACTGGTGATCCTGATCTGGCGGGTGGGACCGCTGCGGCTTGTGACCCGGGTGCTCCGACAACTCCTCTGGACGATCCGGCTACGATGGTGGTCCCCGTTGACGGCCGAGGAACACGCCCAGCTCCAGTTGCCGCTGTTCCTGGCGCCCAGCGCCCTGGTGGCCACGTTGATCGTGCAGTTTTCGCTGATCGATTACTTTTGAAAACCCATTGGCAGTCGGTAATCCTTGAACGCTCGATTGCCCA
>JBDKTH010000239.1:0-1806 GCA_039680305.1 Thermoguttaceae bacterium
TTTCAAAACCGGGCGCAGACAGGTGTTTTGCCGGCTTGAAACCGGTTTTGAAACAGGTTCTCAGACTTTGGGAGGTGGACGATGGGTGCTGGCCACACAGCGGTCAAGATTCCGGCGATCCAAGAGACCCAGTTGTTCATCAACGGGCGTTTCGTGCCTGCGTCCAGCGGGCGCACGTTCCCGACGATCAACCCGGCCACCGAAGAGGTCCTGGCCGAGGTCGCCGAGGGCACGGCCGAGGACGTCGACCGGGCGGTCGAGGCGGCCCGGGCGGCGATGGAGTCGGGCCCCTGGCCGAAGATGGACGCTCGCGACCGCGGCGCACTCTTGTTTCGCCTGGCCGACGCGATTGAGCGCGAGGCCGACGAACTGGCCGTGTTGGACTCGCTCGACAACGGCAAGCCACTTCGCGAGGCTCGCACGGTCGACGTGACCTTGTCCACCGAGGCCCTGCGCTACTACGGCGCCTATGCCGACAAGATCTACGGCAAGACGATCCCCGTGCGCGGCCCGTTCTTCACCTACACCCGTCGGGAGCCGGTCGGCGTGGCCGGCCAGATCATCCCCTGGAACTTCCCGATGGTTAACGTCGTCTGGAAGTGGGCCCCGGCCTTGGCTGCCGGCTGTGCGGTGGTGATGAAGCCGGCCGAACAGACCCCGCTGACCGCGCTGCGTCTGGCGCGGATCGCCAAGGAAACGGGCGTGCCCGACGGCGTGGTCAACATCGTCACCGGAGGGCCGGACGCTGGGGCGGCGATGGTCAAGCATCCGGGGATCGACAAGATCGCCTTCACCGGCTCTTGCGAAGTTGGGCAGATCGTGATGCGCGAGGCCGCCTCGACGCTCAAACGCGTGACCCTGGAACTGGGCGGCAAGAATCCCAACATCATCTTCGCCGACTGCTACGACCTCGACACGGCCATCGCCCAATCGCACAACGGGCTCTATTGGAACCATGGCCAGGTCTGCTCCTCGGGCAGCCGGCTGTTCGTCGAGGACAAGGTCTACGACCAGGTGGTCGAAAAGCTGGCGGCGATGAACCGCCGCTATCGCGTGGGCGATCCGCTCGACCCTAAGACGCAGCAAGGCCCGCAGATCGATCGTGGGCAGTTCGAGAAAGTGCTGCACTACATTGAGTCGGGCAAGCAGGAAGGCGCCGAGTGCGTGACGGGCGGCAAGCGGTTTGGCGACCGCGGTTACTTTATCGAGCCGACGCTCTTCGCCAACGTCACCGACAAGATGGCCATCGCTCGGGAAGAGATCTTTGGGCCGGTGCTCAGCGTGCTGAAATTCTCCGAGGTCGACGAAGTCATTGCCCGGGCCAACAACACGACCTTTGGCCTCGCGTCCGCCGTCTGGACCCGCGACATCAAGAAGGCTCATTACCTGGCCGCCAAACTCAAGGCTGGCACGGTCTGGGTGAACTGCTACTATGGCGTGGATCTGGCGGCGCCGTTTGGCGGCTTCAAGATGTCGGGGATCGGCCGGGAATTGGGCGAAGAAGGCATTCTGGCCTACACCGAGCTGAAAACGGTTGGCATCCGGTTGGATTGACCGGTAAGACTGGTCCGATTGACGCGATTGTGTCGGTTATTCCGCGATACGCGTCGATGGAGTTGCCCAGAGATGGCCTCAACACTCCCTCTCCCAAAGGGAGAGGGAGTGTTGGAACAGACTCTCACGGCCACGGGGCTTCTATTTGGCAGCCGGCGACTTGGGGGGCATCGCGCGAAACGCAAGCTTCTTGCCGTCGGCCGACCAGGCCATTTCGCTGTTGGCCCACGTGGGGTCCTGGCCGGGAACGAG
>JBDKTH010001276.1:0-2809 GCA_039680305.1 Thermoguttaceae bacterium
TGGGGGATCGCGTGGCGAAGTGCCATCGGTCCGCCCGCGATTTCGATAAGGCGGACGAGGAAGCGGTATGGCTCTTGGCTGAGCGAATCGCTGCCGAAGTGGACGCCCTGTCGGCAACGGCTCCTCAGGCTTCGTCAACTGGGGCTCCACAAGCGGCTTCCTGCGGTTGCTCCTGCGGCAGCCCACCCCCGGAAGGGAATCTCAAGCTCAACGGCAAGACGGTCATTGTCAACGGCTTGCCCTTGATCTTTGACCATCTCTACAAGCAGGGCCTGAAGCCTGCCAACGGGTTCGCGGATCAACTCTTGGCGACAGTCCGGATCTACCACGAGATCGGCCCGGATGAGGAAGACCTCTACCGTACGGCCCTGGCAACCGCTTACGATGACTATTGCCAGCGTCGGGCGAAGCCGGGCGCCTGAGTCCAAATTCCGAACGGGAAACGGAGAAGAGCGGTCGGAGAAACGTCGTACCATACACCTCGAATACCTCTGTGGAAGGAGTATCTCATGGCCTCTCAAGTCAGTCGTCGGGGGTTGCTCTGGCACGGGGGCTGGCATCCCGTTGAGATCAACACACGCTGACCGAAATGGAGAAGGGCAAGTCGCCTGCCACGGAGAAGGCGGTTGCCAAGGTCGTCAGCCGAGCGAACGGCCGGTTGGCAGTCTGAAACTACGGAGGGTATTCTGATGACTCTGAAGGAAGCGGTTGCCAATTCACTGCTGATGTTCGTTACGGCAACCTGCGTCGTACTGATTGTGAAGGCGGTGCCGCAGACGCAATCAGCACCACTGGCGGTGGCAAGCCCGAGTGCAGACGCGGGTGGCTCCGCTGGCGCCCCGACACTGGTCCTACAGGACGGCGTTATCGCGTATTACTTACACGGCAACACACGATGCCCCACTTGCCGCACGATCGAGGCCTATGCTCAAGAGGCGGTCGAGAGCGGTTTTGCCGACGAGTTGAAGGACCGGAAGATCCAGTGGCAGGTGATCAACTATGAGTCACCGGGCAACGAACATTACGCCACCGATTACGACGTTGTCGCCCCGAACGTAGTGCTGGCCAAGTTCAAGGGTGGAAAGCAGGTCGCCTGGAAAGGACTCCCCGAGGTCTGGGAGCACGTCGGTGAGAAACGAGCCTTTGTGGACTTCGTCCAGACGAGCCTGCGTGAGTTCGTGAGGGACGGCGCGTCGAAAGAGGAGAATCCTCCACTGTTGCCGTTGCCACAGTAAAGGAGGCGAGCAGGCATATACACAGCAAGTAATCCTTGGAGGAAAACCATATGCAGATATCTTTTGGAGAGCGATGCAATGGCAGGCCGGTCGGCTGGCTGGCATTGGCCTGGGTGGCAGTGTTTGCTTCGGTGGCCACCCTTGGCTGTCAACAACAGACCGAAACCACGGGCCAACCTGCGACAGCGGCCTTGCCGACCTTGGGAGGCGAGTCGGCCGTCACGGGCCTGCCTCGGCTCGTTGATTTGGGGGCCGGCAAGTGCATTCCGTGCAAGAAGATGGCTCCCATTCTGGACGAGTTGAAGGATGAGTACGCGGGCCGCTTGGAGGTCATCTTCATCGATGTTTGGCAAGACAAGGATGCCGCCCAGAAGTACGGCATCGAGTCCATCCCCACCCAGATCTTTTTTGATCCCGCCGGCAAGGAGCTTTTCCGGCACGAGGGGTTCTTTGCCAAGGAGGACATCTTGGCGCAGTGGAAGGAGTTGGGGTTCGATTTCCAGGAGCGAAAGGCGGCCTTGTCAGGAAAAGCGGAGTGACGCTACCCGATCGTGGGCCGTGGCTCTTGGAGCCAAACAAACAACAAGGTAACTCAGTCAAGTCTCGATTGAAACGCATAGGTAAGGATTGTCGCAATGAACCACCGTGGTACGATTCGTCTGTCGTCTTTGGCACTCGGCCTCGGACTTCTGGCGGCCCTCTCGCAAGTGGCGACCGCGGAGCCACCCGCGGCGCAACCGTCACACCAGGTGATGGCGTGCTATTTTCACCGCACCGTGCGTTGCCCCACGTGCAAGAGAATCGGCTCCTACATTGAAGAGGCGGTCCAGAGTGGGTTCGCCTCCCAGTTGCAGGACGGCAGTGTCAAGCTGGTGATGATCGACTTCCAGGACGCACGGAACCAGAAGTTCACCCAGGCTTACAACATCTCCGGACCGACGCTGGTCATTATGGACGTGCATGACGGCAAGGTAACGTCCTGGAAGCCAGCGCCCAAGGTTTGGAGCCTGGTAGGCCAGAAGGAAGCGTTCCTTACGTATGTCCAGGGCGAGGTTCAGGGATATTTGAACGGCACGCAGTCGGCTGCGCGGTAGCCAGTGACGAATCGTCGACCCCTCACAAGGAGGTGAAGCCATGACGGAGTTCATTGTCGGAGTCGGATCAGCCTTGTGGCTGGGCATCCTGACCTCGATTAGCCCCTGCCCCCTGGCCACCAATATCGCTGCGATCTCCTATATTGGCCGCAAGGTGGGCAACTCACGGCAGGTGTTTCTGACAGGCCTGCTCTACACGCTCGGCCGCACGCTGGCCTACCTCGCATTGGCCGTCGTACTGGTAGCCAGTGTGCTGTCGGTGCCGCAGATTTCGCTATTCCTACAAAAGTATATGCATCTGGCCCTTGGCCCCCTCTTGATCATTGTCGGGATGTTCCTGCTGGGACTGATCGAACTGAGCATGAGCGGTGGAGGAATGGGCGAAGGGCTTCAGAAACGGGTGGACGCCATGGGCATCTGGGGCGCTCTGTTGCTGGGGATTGTCTTTGCGCTGACCTTCTGTCCGACGTCGGCGGCCCT
>JBDKTH010000140.1:0-4670 GCA_039680305.1 Thermoguttaceae bacterium
TCGACCTGACGGCCGTCGAACCCAACGCGAAGTATCGCGGACACCTGGCCGACTACCTGCCCGCGGGAAGCTGGTTCCTGCTCGTCGAGCCGGAAGAACTCCAGGAAGAGGGCGCTCACTATCTCCAGCGCTTGGAGCGGCCGCAGGACGTTCACTCCGTGGCCGCCGTCCTGGAGCAGGTGCTCCGCTTTCCGTCGATCACCGCTTCGGCCCTGGCGGCCAGTTCCCTGGAAACGACCTGCCAACTGAAGATCGAGTCGGTGGAACGCTTTAGCGGCGACATCGGCAAGGTGCGCGACGAACTCGACGAGGCCGGCACGGGACAAGACGTCTTTCTTGTCTGTCAGACAGAAGCCGAGGTGCGGCGTCTGGCGGAAGTCTTCGGCTCGACGCGTCTGGCGGGCGAAGGGAAGCTTCATTTCCCCATCGGGCAACTGAAGCACGGCTTCCGCCTCGTGCCCGAGGCGATGACGCTCTTGAGTAGCAGCGAGCTGTTCAACCGCGAGGACCTGCGGCGGCCGACCCGGCGGCGCCTGAGCCGGGTGATCGACAGCTTTCTGGAGCTGCGCGAGGGCGATCTGGTCGTCCACCTGATGCACGGGATCGCTCGCTATCGGGGGATGAAGCTGCTGGAAAAAGACCAGCAGGTCGAAGAGCACCTGGAGCTGGAGTTTCGCGAGGGCACCAAGCTCTTTGTGCCCAGCTCCAAGATCGGCCTGGTCCAGAAGTACGTCGGCGGCACGAAGAGTCGGCCGCAATTGGCCAAGCTGGGCGGGCGGCTCTGGGCCCGCCAGAAGACGGCCGTCGAAAACGCGGTCAACGATCTGGCCGCGGAAATGCTCGAGGTCCAGGCCTCCCGCGCCGCCAGGCCCGGCATTTCGTTTCCCATCGATACGGAATGGCAGCAGGAGTTCGACGCCTCGTTCCCCTATAGCGAGACGAACGACCAGCTGGCCGCCATCGAGTCGATCAAGCACGACATGCACCAGCCGCGCCCCATGGACCGGCTCCTCTGCGGCGACGTTGGTTTCGGCAAGACCGAAGTGGCCATGCGCGCCGCGTTCAAGGCGGTTGACGCCGGTTATCAGGTGGCAATCCTCGTCCCCACCACCGTGTTGGCCGAACAGCATCTGCGCACGTTCAGCAGCCGGCTGGCCGAGTTTCCTTTCCAGATCGCCTCTTTATCGCGGTTCTCCACGAAGAAGGAGCAAGGCGGAACGATCGAGCGATTGGCCGCCGGCGGGGTCGACATCGTCATTGGCACGCACCGCCTCGTGCAGGCCGACGTCCAGTTCCAGAACCTGGGCCTGGTAATCATCGACGAAGAGCAGCGGTTCGGCGTCGAGATCAAAGAGCGGCTCAAGACCTTGCGGCAGATCGTCGACGTGTTGACGATGACCGCCACGCCCATCCCCCGGACGCTGCACATGTCGCTCCTCGGGCTGCGCGACATCTCCAACCTGGAAACGCCGCCGGAAGAGCGCCTGGCGGTGGAAACTCGCGTGACCCGCTTCGACGCCGAGCTGATCCGCCACGCCGTGCTCCGGGAACTGAACCGCAACGGGCAGATCTTCTTCGTCCACAACCGGGTGAACGACATCGAGAGCCTGGCCGTCAAGCTCCGGCAGATCGTGCCGGAGGCCTCGCTGGTGATCGGTCACGCCCAGATGCCGGAACAGCAACTCGAACAGGTGATGCTCGACTTCGTCAATCACCGCTTCGACATCCTCTTGAGCACCACGATCGTGGAGAGCGGGCTGGACATCCCCAACGCCAACACGATCTTCATCGACGAGGCCGACCGCTACGGTCTGGCCGATCTGCACCAGCTCCGCGGCCGCGTGGGACGGTACAAGCACCGCGCCTACTGCTACCTCCTGGTGGACCCCAACAAACACGTCTCGCCCAACTCCGCACGCCGGCTCCGGGCGATCGAGGAGTTCAGCGAGTTGGGGGCCGGGTTCGCGCTGGCGATGCGCGACCTGGAAATCCGCGGGGCGGGAAACATCCTGGGAACCGAGCAGAGCGGACATATCGCCGTCGTCGGCTACGAGCTGTACTGCCAGCTGCTGGAACATGCCGTGCGCCGACTCCGGCGGCTGCCCCCACGGACGACGGTTGACGTGGACATCGATCTGCCCAGCGAGGCGTATCTGCCGCGGTCGTATGTCCCGGAAATGCGAATGAAGATCGACCTCTATCGCCGCTTGGGCCGGGTGACCAGCCAGGCCGAGCTCGACGATTTCCGTACCGAGCTCCTCGACCGTTTCGGCCCACCGCCGCCGACCGTCGAACGCATGTTCCGCCTGGCACGTCTGCGAATCGCCGCCCATCGCTGGCGCATTGGTGCGATCCACCTGGAGAACCGCTACGTCGTTTTCGGCTACACCTCGGAGCGCCTGGTGCGCCAATTGGCGGCCGCCGCCGGCGGGCGGCTGCGCGTGGTCGACAAGGAAAGTGCCTATCTTCCCTTGAGCGAAGGGGTTGCGCAGCCGGACGAAATCCTGGAGGAAATAGAATCGCTGTTGCAGTGCGACTGACCTTGCCACTATAATCCCGGCCCAGTCATAGGTCGGGGTTTCTCGACCTCCATCGTTCGTGGGGAAGGCAGCCAATCCACTCACTTGTCGGAACGCGACTTGTGCAGCGTCTCTATCGCATCTTGCTACTGATCTGTATTGCCGCAGGCGCCGCGGTCGGGCTCCGGCTGGACGAGGCCGACGAGCTGATGTCGCGAGCGCTTGCGGATCCGCCACAGCCCCAACGCATGCCGGCGCCCCCGTCGACGCCTTACGGGACTGCACAGCCGTGGATGCCGCCAACCTCCTCCGCCTACCCCTCGACGGATGCCTCGCCGTGGTCGTCGATGACCTCCCCCGCGCAGCCGGCAGAAGCGGTCGGCGAAGCGGAGGCGTCTGACATCCCTGCCAATCCGAATCGTTACGGCATGCCGTTCGAAGCGCGTGTGGCCAATATCCCCAAGGCCCAAGAGGCCCCGGCGCCGGTCGAAGCCGTGCCCTGCGAGGGCGCCCAGATTCTCGCCCGGGTGGGGACTCGCGTGATCCTGGCCAGTGAGATCCTGCCTCCGATCAACGAGCGTCTCGCCCAGTACAAGGACAAGATTCCGCCCTCCCAAGTGGAGGGCGTCCGCAAGCAGTTGATGCGGCAGTCGCTGGAAAACCGGATCGAGATTCAACGCGTCTTCTGCGACGCCGAACGCAAGATCCCGGCCGAGAACTTGACGAAGATCAAAGAGCGGGTGGCCGAACAGTTTGAACTGATGGAAGTGCCGCGGCGAATCAAGGATGCCAAGCTCGATTCCCGTCGTGAGCTTGAAGAGAAGATGGTCGCCTTGGGAACCTCGCTGGAACGGGAAAAGCGGGCCTACATCGAGCGGTACATTTGTATTCAATGGCTCGACCAGGAGTCCGCGACCAGCAAAGAAGTCAGCCACGAAGAGCTGCGGGCCTACTATCAGGAGCACCTGGCCGACTTCGAACACCCTGCCCGGGCCCGCTGGGAGCAACTCATGGTGCGCAAATCGAGCCGCCAGAGCAATGCCGAGACGCGGGCCACGCTGGCCCGCATGGGCAATCAGGTCATCCAGGGGGCGTCGTTTGCCGAGGTCGCCAAGAAAGAGTCGCAGGGGCCGACCGCGTCGCGCGGCGGCGTGCAGGACTGGACCACCAAAGGCAGCCTGGTCTCCGAACCGCTCGATCAGGCCCTCTTCGGCCTCCCCGTGGGACAACTCAGCCAGATCATCGAGGATTCCCAGGGCTTTCACATCATCCGCGTGATCGAACGCGAGGATGCCTCGCGAACGCCGTTCGAGCAAGCGCAGAGCGATATCCGCAAGAAGATCGGCGAGCGGCGGGAAGTGGAAGCTCGCAAGAAGTACCTGGCGAAGATTCGCGAGGAGATCCCTGTCTGGACGATCTTCGACAATGAGCCCGCACGGCCAACTCCGGCGACGAGCTCCACCTCCCCGTTCCTGCAACGCTAGGAAGGGCCCAGCGTATTTCTGCCCGGGCCCTAACGCCGGCTCACACGTCCAACAGTGGCTGGCCCACGTAAAGCTGCAAGATCTGGCTTTGGACCTTGATCGCCCGGATCAGGATCCAGATCTGGTCCATGTTGAAGCTCGACGGGTTGCTGGTGGCCAGATTCTCCAACTCTTCGGTCATCGCCGCGTGCTGGTCCGTGGCTGCCTGGAGCCGAATCCCCATCTCCTGCCAGGCCTGCGACAGTCGTTGCTGGTTTTCGAGTTCCTGGAGGTCGCCGACATAGTTGGTCAGCAACAAGCACAGTCGGGCTACATCGGCAGGCAGGGCTTCCGGTTGCAGCTGCTCGATCCGCGCGGCCAACTCATGACAAGTCATACTCATCGTAGCCTCGTCAGGGCAAAGGTCAGGTTCGTCAAAGCGGCTATCGATCCAACAAACCTCCGCCTGGGATCGCCGGAACAAGAAGAGAAAGGCTCGCGAACGCGAGATCCGGACTTCGAAGACGGGTCGGCACGCTGGCGGTGACGGCGGTCCATCTCTACCATCGTGCTACGAAAACTCTAGCTTATTTTTGCGCGACAAAACGAAGATCCTAAGTATTGGTGAGGTCATTAGTTAGGTTCAGTTTCCCGGATCGGCCGACGGAGGAGCGATTTCAAATGGCGT
>JBDKTH010001129.1:0-4729 GCA_039680305.1 Thermoguttaceae bacterium
AATACCAAAACTCACATTTGCATCCGAATAATCAGTTAGCATTTTGTCAAGACATAATCCGCCTTTTTTTGTAGTTTTTTTTCCACACATTCCTAAGCTTATGATGGACAGGAAGTAGGAGGGTTGAGAAGGATAAGGGGGGGGGGTAGCGGCCAAGCAATTAATAATTAATAGTTAATAGTTAATAGATGGAAGTTAGGAGTTAAGAGTTAGGAGTTAGGAGTTAAGAGTTAGGAGTTAGGAGTTAGGAGTTAAGAGTTAGGAGTTAGGAGTTAGGAGTTAGGAGTTAGGAGTTAGGAGTTAGGAGTTAGGAGTTAGGAGTTAGGAGTTAGGAGAGGATACGCAACGCCCAAGGGGCTGCAAGGGCGGCTGCGGTTTTCTGTTGGTGGTGGAGTCTCTTTGAAACGCGAAGGGGACGGGAGTCTTCCGTCATGTCGCGCGGCCGTTGCGCACGACATGACCAAGGACTCTCGTCCCCTCTCCCTTCGTCCACACGCCTCGCGTCTCACCCGGCGGTTTCCTCGGGGACGATCTGGGCGAGGGTGCTGACGAGCGTTCCGCGGTCGAACGGCTTCACGAGAAAGTCGCTGGCGCCGGCTTTGAAGGCTTCTTTGAGGACGTTCTTTTGTTCCAGCGCGCTGACGATGACGACCTTGGCCTCGGGGTCGAGCGACTTGATCCCGCGGAGTCCGTGCAGGCCATCGTACTGGGGCATGACGAGGTCGAGGGTGACGGCGTCGGGATGGAACTCCTCGTAGCGTTCCACGGCCTGCTGTCCATTGGCTCCCTCGCCGACGATCGCCCAGCCCGCTGACGAGGCAATATCCTTGATCAGCTCACGAATGACGATGGCGTCATCGACGATCAGCAAAGTCCGAGTCATAGCTTGCATTCCTTTAGAGGGTGCGGGGCGTCTCGCCCACGATCTGCACAAGGAGGTGTCCGGTGGCACAGTCGAGGGCCACGCGCCGTCCTTTGGTGCCGCCAACGTCGTGGGCCTGGATCCGAATGCCCACCGCACCAAGGGCTTTCGTCACGGCCTCAATGTTGTTATCGCCGATCTGGAGCGGTCCGCCGGCGCCAAACATGCAGGCCCCGCCCGCGATCTTTGCCACCAACTGGCCTCGCGGCGCGCCTTTGGCTTCCAACTGCTGAACCATGTAGGGGATGGCCGTGTCGGCAAACTTCCCCGGGACACAGGGGCGGCCGACGGAGTCGGGCAGGACGACGTGCGCCAACGCGCCCAGCTTCAACCGTCGGTGGTACAATGCCACGCCCACACACGAACCCAGCACCGAGCTGAGTTGGACCGGTGCGGCGGCCAGAATCACCTGCCCCATGCCAACGCTCCGGTTTCCTACGCACTCTACTGCCATGCAGGTGGCCATAATCCGATTCTCATCATCAGGGAGGGGTGTCTTAGCGTCGGGGACGCCTCACGGGGCACAGCGCAGGGCCTTTTCCATCGCCTGGCGTAAGGCATCGGTCGGGATGAACAGGACCCGCCAGTTGAGTTCTTCGCCTTCCCGTTGGAACAGCGTTCGACAGACCATCAGGGTGTCGCTCGTCGTCGCCTGGGCCAACAGCGCCTGCTGGAGCACGCTGGCGCCGTAGTCCTGGATGAAGTACGGGGCGGTGGGCACCAGCTCCGTGTCGATCAGGCGGGTCAGGGCGTTCATGTAGGCACAGCCGAGGATGTTGCCCGTCTCGGTCAGGGCCGACTTTTCCAGTTCGCTCCATTGGCTTCCGCTGCTCACCGGACGCCCGAGAAGCGCGGCGACCAATTGCCGGCTGTTGGTGTCGTCAAAGGTGAGGATCATCTCGCCGCCGACCGGGCCGCGGAGACTGAGCACCACCATCGTCAACAACTCATCGCTGAAACTCAGGGCGCTGCAAGCGTCCTCCAAAGGAATCTCCCGCACCTCGTCCAGCGTCAGCGTGATCAACCCCTCTGTCCAGCGGCACATGGCCGCCGAGGCATCATGGGTCGCTGAGCCGAAGAGCTGGTGCAGCAGTTCCAGTTTCGATTCCTTCGTGCAGGAGATGTCTGACATGTTCTTACCTTCCTAACGTTCAACATACCTCATGCAATCGCCGCGGCGCCGCCCCGACGAGATGCCATATCGATCAACGCCCCAATATCCAAGATCAGTGAGACGCGCCCGTCGCCCAGAATGCTGGCCCCGGCGACACCTGGCACGTTGCGGTAGTTCTCGGCCAGCGACTTGATCACAATGTCCTCCTCGCCCAGAACACTGTCGACCGCCATGCCGATCTGCTTGCCCGTATGGCCGATGATCACCAGGCTGATGTCGTCGCCCTCGGGGGGGGTCCGCCGCTTTCCGCCGCGGCCCCAGGCGAAGACCTCGTCGAGCTTGACCACCGAGACCACCTGCTCGCGGACGCGGGCCGTCCACAGGCCTTGGATCGTGGCGATCTCCTGCCGCTTGATGCGGATGATCTCGGCCACGGACTCCATCGGCATGGCGAACACGTCGCCGTCGATCTCGACCATCAGGCTCGGCAGGATCGCCAAGGTCAGCGGGAGCTTGATCGTCATCGTCGTCCCCTGCCCGGGCGCGCTGTCCAGCTCGATGGTCCCGTTCAGGTCGGCGATTTTCGATTTGACGATGTCCATGCCCATCCCGCGGCCGGAGACCTCAGTGATCTTCTCGGCGGTGCTCAGCCCCGGCTCCCAGATCAACTGATAGATCTGCTGGCGGGTCATCTTCACGGCATCGACCGGCGTGACCAGGCCCCGCTCGAGGGCCTTGTTGAGGAGCCGGTCGGCGTCGAGCCCCTTGCCGTCGTCCATCACCTGGATGAGGATGCTGTTGCCGCGGTGGAAGGCGTCGAGGGTCACCGTCCCTTCGCGCGGCTTGCCGGCCTTGGCCCGCACGTCCGGGGTCTCGATGCCGTGGTCGGCCGCGTTGCGGACCATGTGGATCAGCGGATCGCCCAACTCGTCGATCATCCGCTTGTCGAGTTCGGTCTTTTCGCCGCGAATCACCAGTTGGACCTGCTTGCCGTTGGTGCGCGTGATGTCGCGCACGACGCGTTTGAACCGGGTGAACAGCGGGCCGATCGGCACCATGCGCGTGTCCATCACGGCCTGATGGATCCCGTCGGTCACGCGGTCGAGTTGATGGATTGCCTCGAAGAGTTCGTTGATCGACCCGCGCACGTGGACCAGCGACTGGACCTCGCGGCGGACCGCGTCCAGGTCGGCCTGGATCCGCCGGGCCTGCCCGCGGAGGTTCTCCAGCTCAGCCCCAACCGCCCCCTGGCCCTCCCGGGAGCTTCCCGGGGAGATCATCGCGTCCAGGGTCCCATAGGCCCGGTCCAGGAGGCTCAGCGAGTGTTTCGTGTTCAAGACGCTCTTCAGACTGTCGCCGATCTGGGAGAAGTGAGCCTTGTTGATCACCAACTGGCCGGCCAAGTTCATCAACTGGTCCAACCGCTCGATGTCGACCCGCAAGGTCTCATTCGGCTTGCCGCTGTCGCTGGTGCGTCCCTTGGCGGCCGCACTGCGTTCGGCCGGCTCCCGGGCGATTGCCGGCCGGGCCGCTTCCATCGGCGCGGTCTCGTCCTTCTCCGCCTCGTGATGCTCGGCAGGCGTCTCGGCCTTCTGCGCCGCCAGCGCCTCGACCGTCACATGCTGAACGCCGGCGACGCGGAGTTGGGCGCGAACGGCCTCGAGCGACCTGTCGGTGCTCAGAGCGAAGCTGACGGCATCGAGCTCTTCGAGGTCATCGAGTTGCTCGGCCGGAGGCTGGAAATAGCCGATTTCCCCGAGATTGAGCAGTTTTTCGTAGATGAGGCGGGCCTTCAGCCCCACCAAGGCCAGGCCCGGCTGGAAGCGAACCTCGCCGATCAGCCCGGCCGTCGGAGCGACGCGGGCCACCTCGCAACGGAGTTCGTCGGAAATGCCGGCCGACGCCTCCCGGTCCGCCGCTGGGTGTACAACCGCCGGGCGAGAAGCGTCCTTGGCCGGAGGCGTCTTCTCCGCCGCTGGGGCAGCGCCGCGGGCGGCCAGCAGCGTCTTGGCATACTCGCCAAACGGCACCACTTGCCCACCGCCCTTGCGCAGATCGTCGCAATACTGACGCAAGGCGTCGGTGCACTTGAGCATGGCGTCGGCCATCTCTGGCGAGAGCCGACGATCGTTGTTACGAAGGTCTTGGAGGAGATCCTCCATGAGATGCGCCAGTTTGGCGGCCCGATTCAATCCCACCGAGGCGGCCGACCCCTTGATGCGATGCGAGACCATGAGCAGGTTCTCGATCGCTTCGCGGGTCTGAGTCTTTTCCAAAGCCAGGAGGGTTTCCGTCAGGCTATCGAGCGACAGCGCGGCTTCGTCGAGGAAGATCGAAAGGTATTTGCCGTTGATTTCCGCTTCGTCCTGCACGCCGGCGAAGGGATCGTCCGCGGCCACCGGGGGCGTGGCGGGGGTCCGGGCGCTCGGCTGGGGTTGCGCAGCGGGACGCGGCGCGGCCGGCTCGCTCGCGGCGGGCGGGACCGCCGCAGCGGCGGTCTCGGCCGGGGTGGGCCCCATCACCCGTTCGGCGTCGGCTTGGCTCGACTGCTTGCGTTCGGCGCCCGCCTCGCGGAGCACGCGGCTGATTCCCTCGACCACCGACTCGCATTCGACCGGTTCGGCGTCGGGGGTCTTCAGGCCTTCGACCAGCCCGCCCAGCCGATCGATCGCCTGTAACATCAACTCCACCAC
>JBDKTH010000947.1:0-5319 GCA_039680305.1 Thermoguttaceae bacterium
AGGATTGGCGGATTCGAGGCGGCCCAGTGTCAATCCCTCGCTCCACTGGGACAAGCCCAGCGGGGGCGAGAGGAAGAATGGGCGAGCCGGTAGTACGCCAATCCTGCGTTCCACTGGGGCGAGCCCAGTGGGGACGTCGCATTCGCCGACATTTTCAACCTGAGAAGCAATCAACGAATTCTAGGCCTCACCGGCCGGCTCGTCTACCGCGATTGGCCGAACATCTGGCTTTCGACGGCGCCCAGGTCCGCGCCGAGGATCTGCTTAGCCAGCCGGTCCAACGTGGCCCGGTCGGCCTTGATGTGGAGCGTGCGGTGCTGATGGGTGAGCGACTCGCCGGTCGCCAGGGTCTTGGCCGGCGAAAGCGATTCGATCTCGTAGAAGTGGCCGAGCCCCTTCTTGCCGGGCGCCGGCGGGCCGTCGTTGTAGCTGTTGACCACGTCGCCCACGTACGGCTCGGCCTGCGGCAGTTCCCACATGTTGTTCATGTAGTCGTGCCTGGCGGGATCGTCGGGCATGGTGAAGTGGACGATCGAGAGGACGCCGCCGGCAAAGTCGATCGAGCCCAGCACGTTCTTCGCCCGTTTCTGGGAGGTGCCGAGCTTGGAGCGGTAATTGGCGTCGGCCCGCAGGAGAATCGCCTCGGGCGTAATCTTCAAGCGGTCGGCCGGGATCGGCCCAAAATAGTCGGACTTCACGATCGGGCCCAGTTGGCTTTCCGGGCCGGACTTGTAGGGCACCATCACGACCGTCTCCGGGCTGGCGTTGAGCATCCCCAGCATCCAGATCGAGACGAGGCCCTTTTCTTTGGTCATCGCCGGGCCGCGGTTGGTGATCGTGTTGATCGTCTCGTAGCCGACCAGCTTCACGCCCGGGCCGTCCAACAACTCGGCCGCCTCGCGTCCGAACAGCCGGACCAGGTCGGGGCCATTCAAGAGCCGCACGTCGCGATTGGCGGCCAGATCGAACGGGGTGCCTGAGGCGTTTTGGAACTGCATGCGGCGGGTGAGCCGATAGAACGGGTCGTTCTTCTCGGAGACCACCTCAAACGGCCCTTCGTTCAGGGCTGGCGGGGTGAACCAGTTGTCGAGGGTCTGCTTGTCGCCCGGCTTGAACCAGAGGCTGAACTGGCCGCCCTCGGGCGAGAGCCACATCCGGTCCTCGGCCCCGTAGTTGCTGAAGTGCGGATCGGCCTGGCCGCGCTCGATGAACTCGCGATGGAGGAAGCCGAAGCTCGCCCCGTCGAGCCCGTCGCAGGTGGAGGTCATCACCCGGCCCTGCCACTCAGGACAGATCGCCACGCGGGCTCCGCGGTCATTGGTCAGTTCGATCAGCTTGGTGTAACTCGCCAAGAACTCTCGTGCTTCACGGTACGACATCGCCCTACCTTTCGGATTCTCACCCCGAGCCGGCTCCGGATGGGTCGCCAGACCCAGGCTCACCAGCAATACTACCCAACTCGCAGCCAGAAGAATGCGGGAACGCGACATGGCCCATCCTCCCAAGGACGCCGCGCCGGACCGGCCGCGGCCTCATGAAGATAGCATTTTTCCCAGGGGGCCGGCTAGCCCCAGGGGGAACAACGGGAAGGAAGGGGCAGAGCCCGCTTTGTGCCCTGTCCAAGTCCGGGGGGAGAAATCGGACCACGGAGGCACGGAGAAGAAGCAAGGAGATGAGAACCACGAAAGACACGAAAGACGCGAAAAGGGGAGCAACAAAAGAGGGGGGAAAAGCAGACGCTCAGCCTCTTTTCTTCCCTTCCTTTCGTGTTTTTCGTGCCTTTCGTGGTTCTCATCTTCTTCTCTTCTCCGCGTCTACTGGCTTTTTGGGCAATTTGTCTGTTAACTTGGCTGCCGAGCGTCTCGGCTGCCAAGGTTGAGATCTGCTCTCCCATCGCCCCCCGATCGCAGGCGGTTCGCGTCGATGGCTCTCGTGCTTGCCGCCGGAAGTCGATCCATCGCACCAGCAATCAGGGGTGAGGCCGCGTCTCCGACGCTACAGGAGCAGGGAAGCAACTCGGATACTCCCCTAGACCACCCCAGGGTTTCCCCTGGCTGTGTCTCCTGGTAACAGGCTCTATAAATATCGGTCGGTTCTCACCATCTGGTGTTGATGCCCCAGACGACTAGTGAGGTTTGCCTTTTACCGACCAAGGAGTTGTAGTTCATGAATACCGAGCCTACGCCCCGTGCCGCGAGCGACCTATTGAGCGCAACGATGCGGATGTGGGAGACCGCTTTTCGGACGGGGACAAGAATCCAGGAGGAATCGGCCCGACGGTTCACCGGCCTGCTGCCGCCATGGCCGACGCAGCCTGAGTTGCTCTTCACCGAGGCCATCCAGACCGCGCAGAAGAGCATGGAGGAGGCGATGCGGGTCGTGAACGAAAGCACCCGGCGGAACCTGGACGTGGTTGAGAAGGGGCTCGAAGCCGGGCGGGCCGAGAACGCTGGTGAGGGCCAAGCGAAGGCCCGCGAAGTCTGGGAAGCAAGCCTGGGCGCGATCCGCGCGAACACCCAGACGATTGTCGAGGTCAACACCCGGGTGCTCCAGTCCTGGGCGGAACTGGGCAAGCGGCTGGGCGAATCGATGGCCAACGGCCGGGCCTAAGGGCCTCGCGGGCAAGAACGATCCTGTCAGGAACCTTGAATCCCTGGGAAGGAACCGATGCTTTACCAACAAATCGAGTTGGAATTGGCCGAACAAGACGCCTGGGCGTTGCGGCGGCAGCGGGGGATTCCCAACAACCGCCGGTTGTGGGTGCTGGCCTGCATGGACGAACGCCTCCCCGTCAACCAAGCCCTGGGGATACGGGAGGGCGATGCCCACATCTTCCGGAACGCCGGGGGCTTGGTGACCGAGGATGCGATCCGTTCGGCCATGTTGACCACCCAGTTCTTCGGCACCCAGGAGATCATCGTCATCAATCACACGGAGTGTGGGATGATGACCGCCACGGGCGAGTATCTCGCCAACGCGCTGCGCGAGAAGGGCATTGAGTTGGACCAGGTCCAGCTCGATCCCGCCCTGCCGGAGTGGAAACTCGCGGCGGGGACGTTCCCCCAATGGGTCAAAACGTTCTCCGACGTGGACGAGACGTGCGTCCGACAAGTGGAACTCTTGCGCACTTGTCCGCTCATCCCTGCTCAGGTCGCCATCCACGGCTACGTCTGGGAAGTGGAGCGGATGGCG
Source organism: Thermoguttaceae bacterium (assembly GCA_039680305.1). GTDB lineage: Bacteria > Planctomycetota > Planctomycetia > Pirellulales > Thermoguttaceae > JBDKTH01. The sequence continues at coordinate 3,193 of JBDKTH010000947.1, forward strand.
TTGCGGCGTCCCCATGTCCGCCTCAGTGAGATGGTCAACACGGCCAAGGCGATGGGGGGGAAGAGCTGATCGTCGCACAGGTTTGCCTGCAGCGATCGGGCGCGGTTATACTGGGACGGGGGTGACCGCGATCCGCAAGCATCCAGAGGTGCCAACATGAGACTCTTCGGCGGCCTGATTCCCGTGTGCCTGATGCTCCTGTCGTTGGCGGGCGACCGTGTCGAGGCCCAAGGGCCGTCGCGGCCCAAGCGGCCGAACGTGCTGTTTCTGTTGAGCGACGACCAGCGGTTCGACACGATCCACGCCCTGGGCAACGACCTGATCCAGACGCCCAATCTCGACCGTCTGGCCCAACGCGGTTTCGTGTTTACGAACAACTACGTGATGGGCTCGATGCACCCGGCCGTCTGCTATCCGAGCCGGGCGATGCTGATGAGCGGCCGGACGTTGTGGCATACGCCGGTGACGCTCGAAGGCGTGCCGATCTGGCCGGAGACGATGCGCAAGGCAGGCTACGCGACCTTCGGCACGGGCAAGTGGCACAATGGACCGGCGTCCTATGCCCGGGGGTTTGGCCAGGGCGGAGCGATCTTCTTTGGCGGCATGGAGGATCACTACAACGTGCCGATCGCCGATTTCGATCCGACCGGCCGGTATCCGAAGCAGAAGCGGCACGTCGTCAACAAGTTTTCCAGCGAGCTGTTTGCCGACACGGCGATTGAGTTCCTGCGCAATTACCGCGGCGAGGAGCCGTTCTTCCTCTACCTGGCCTTCACCGCGCCGCACGATCCGCGAACGCCGCCGGGGGAATACGCCAGGTTGTATGATCCCCAAAAGCTTCCGCTGCCGAAGAACTTTCTGCCCGAGCATCCGTTCGACAACGGCGAATTGCGGATCCGCGACGAAATGCTGGCCCCGTTCCCCCGCACGCCGGAAGCCGTGCGCGAGCACCTGGCCACCTACTACGGCATGATCTCGCACCTCGACGCCCAGATCGGGCGCGTGCTCAAGACGCTGGAAGAGACCGGGCACGCCAAGGATACGATCATCCTCTTCTCCAGCGACAACGGGCTGGCCGTGGGCCAGCATGGGCTGTTGGGCAAGCAGAATCTCTACGAGCACAGCACGCGCATGCCCCTGATCCTCGCCGGACCAGGGATCAAGCCGGGCAAGTCCGACGCGCTGGTCTATCTCTACGACCTATTTCCCACCGTCTGCCAGTTGACCGGCCTCGACGCGCCCGCGGGCGTGGAAGGGCACAGCCTGGTGCCGATCGTGCGCGGGGAGCAGTCAAAGGTTCGCGACCACGTGCTCTGCGCCTATCGGGAGGTCCAACGCATGGTGCGCGAGCCGCGCTGGAAGCTGATCAAGTACAACGTCCACGGCCAGAAGCAGGCCCAGTTGTTTGATCTCCAGGAAGATCCTTGGGAGACTCGCAACCTGGTTGACGATCCCGCGTGCCAAGTTCATCGGCAGCGACTGGAAACGCTTTTGGAGAAGGCCAGGCGAGAGGCGAGCGATCCGGTTGGGGCGAAGGAGGGGGAGTTAGGAGAATACTGAAACGCAGTTGAACGGGCAAGGGGTTCAACGGTGTTTTGCTTTATCCTTAGTCCTTCGTCCTTCGCCCTTCGTCCTTAGAATTCCACTGTTTGGCCGGGGAGGGCGGCGGGGAGGACGAAGATCTTGCCGTCGCCCATGCGGCCGGTGCGGGCGACGTCGACGATCGTGCGCATGACCTCTTCTACGCGGAGGTCGTCGACCCAGAGGGTGAGCTCCACCTTGGGCAAAAAGGCCAGGGAGTACTCGCTGCCGCGGTACTCGTCGAGATAGCTCTTTTGCCGGCCATACCCTTTGACCTCGCAGATCTCGTAGGCCTCCAGCGGGGCGTGCTTCAAGGCCTCGAGCACTTTTTCGACCAGGTACGGCTTGATGATCGCAATGACTTGTTTCACAGCTTCCAATCCAATCTGGCGCAAGCGAGCACGACTGACTGTAGCAAGGGGCGGAGAAGAGGGTTCAGGGTTCAGGGTTCAGGGTCTGGTGTTTCACGCGGGCATTTCCAGAATCTCAAATCTCAAATCTCAAATCTCAAATCTCAAATCTCAAATCCCAAATCTCAAATCCCAA
>JBDKTH010000255.1:0-2031 GCA_039680305.1 Thermoguttaceae bacterium
CCGAAGTAGCTGCTGACCGTGTCCAACGGCTTATCGCCCTGCTTGAGCGTCACGGTCAGGTCGTACAGGAACGGCTTCTCCGGCGACCAGAGCTTGAGCGACTCCGTGGGGATCTCGAGCGCGATCGCCTGGCCCACCGCTGCCGTCGCCTGGGCCACCACCGTGCTGCCGTCGCGGGCCACCGCCTCGATCGACTGCCCGGCCGACGTGCCCACGCCTTCGACGGTCAGCCGCAGGCACGAGGCGTCCAGATCCGGCACGAGCTTTAGGCCGCCGATCCGGGCGGCCGGCACCGGCTCCAGCCAGGCCGTCTGCCAGATCCCCGTGGTCGGCGTGTACCAGATCCCCTTCGGGTTGACGACCTGCTTGCCACGCGGCTGATCGCCCTTGTCGGTCGGGTCAAACACCTTGACGATCAACTCTTGTTCGGCGCCGGGTTTGAGGGCGTCGGTGATGTCGAAGGAAAAGGCGTCAAAGCCGCCGCGGTGCGTGCCCAACTCCTTGCCGTTCACAAAAACCGTCGCTTCCCAATCGACTGCGCCGAAATGCAAAAGCACGCGGCTGCCGTTCCAACTTGCCGGCACCTGGAAGGTGCGGCGGTACCAAACCCGGTCGGCCGGCTGCATCACGCCGGAAAGGGCCGATTCCACGGGAAACGGTACGAGGATCTTTTGTGCCAACTCCTTGCCGCTCGGCACAGGGCTCTCGGCGCTGGCCTTGAGGTCCAACTGCCAAAGGCCGTTGAGATTGAGCCACTCCTGGCGGACCATCTGCGGCCGGGGATACTCGGGAAGGGCGTTTTGCGGGGAGACGTCCTTGGCCCAGCGGGTCATCAAGGGAGCCGTCGCCGGTTTCCACTGATCGGCTCGCGCCAAAGGAACCAGGAGAAGCAGGCTGCAGATCCAGGCGAGCGTTCGGACGGTTTTCATCGGGGATCCTCCATCGTTGGAGCCGGCTGGGATGGGCGAACAAGAGAAAGGAATCATGGTTCATCCGGCGGACGCGTGCCTGGCGGTACGTTGGGGGACGCGCCCGCCGGATGACCCCAGTCCAAGATGCCGTCGACGCCTAGAAAGAACAATGGCTCTTCGTATCTATTGCTTGCGGTTTCGTATCCTCGGCCGCAAGCCTCACGCCGGCAGATCGAAGCCCAGCCCGGGCTCGTCGTTGGGGAACAGTTCGCCGTCGGAGAGCTGCACGGCGCCGGCGGCCGGGTCGTTCTTCAGGTCGAGATGCCCGTCGAGGTCGGCGTAGCGGACGTTGCGGTCGGCCAGGGCGAAGTGCAGGCCCGCCGCGATCCCGAGCGACGACTCGTCGAGACAGCCGACCATCACCTCCAGCTGGGCCGCCTTGGCCACGGCGTTGATCTCCATCGCCTCGGCGATCCCGCCGACTTTGGCCAGCTTGATGTTGAGCATGTCGACCAGATCGCTGCTGGCCAGCCGGAAGGCGTCGCGCAGCGTGGTCAGGCTCTCGTCGGCCATCACCGGCACCTCGCCGCGCCGCGTCACCTGCCCAAGAAGGTCGGGCGCGCCCTGGTGCGTGGGCTGTTCGAAAATCTCCAACTGCACCGGCCGGGTCTGATCGATGAACCACAACGCCTGGTCCACCGTGTAGCCTTCATTGGCGTCGAACCGCAGGGCGATCTCCTTGCCGACCGCCTCGCGGACCTTGAAGATGCGGGCCACGTCGTTCTCCACGTCCAGCCCGCCTTTGAGCTTCAAGACCGTGAAGCCGCGCCCGACCCACTCCCGGGCTTGGGCCACCGTCTCACGCTCGGGAAGGATCCCCACGGTGACGCTGGTCGTCATCCGGTCGCGGTAGCCGCCCAAGAGCTTCCAGACGGGGATCTCGGCCTTCTTGCCAAGGATGTCGTAGAGCGCCATGTCCACGGCGGCGCGGAGCGACGGCTCTTCTTTGAGCACCGTGCGGAGCTGCTCCATGACGAAGGCGGCCCGCAGGGGATCCTGCCCCTTGACGACCGGCTCAACCACCTTGCGGATCGTCTCAAGCATCGTGTCGGCCGTCTCG